>DASXHV010000114.1:0-13806 GCA_036488285.1 Jatrophihabitans sp.
CTCGAACGCAAGCCAGAACCCGTTACCCCATAAGACCTAACCCGATCGCCAAGAACCCGACCATCCACCAGCCGTCAGACAGAAACGCAGCCCAACACCAACCCCTCGTCGCTGCGCCTTTCGCTTTTAGCTTTTAGCGTCCGTCCCCGTCGCTGCGCCGTTTGCCTTTCCGTCTCCGTCGCTGCGCATTTGGCTTTTAGCGTGCGCCCTCGTCGCTGCGCCTTTGCCTTTCAAATCGCTCCCGGCCGCTGCGCCTTTCGTCCGTTCGCTTTGCCGCGGCTCAGGAGGCGGCCGACTGGGCAAGGAGGGACGCGAAAGTTCGGCGGGGAGCGGAGCAGATGAGCACGGTCGGACGAAACACCGCTGCTGGATCAGAACAAGCTCATACGAAGCTACGAACCGCCACTCCGGCAGCGGTCAACGCCTGCTTGACGGCACGCGCTATCTCAACCGCGCCAGGAGTGTCGCCATGCACGCACAGCGAAGCTGCGTGCATCCGAACAGTGCTGCCATCCGCGGCGACCACCTCGCCAGCCACGGCAATCCGCACCGCCCGCTCAGCAATCAGCGCCGCATCGTGCAGCACCCCACGGTCCTGCTCGCGCGGCGTCAGGGTTGCGTCGCGCTGGTAGGTGCGGTCAGCGAATGCCTCGGCGATCACGGTGATTCCGGCCGCTTCGGCAAGTCGCGCGAGCACGCCGCGTGGCAATGTCAGTATTGGCAACGCGCGGTCGTAAGCGAGCACCGCATCGACCACGGCCTGAGCCTGCACGGCATCGACAACAGCGGTGTTGTACAGCGCTCCGTGTGGCTTGAGGTAGCCGACCTGCCCGCCGGCTATGCGGGCGAATGCCTCCAGCGCGCCCAGTTGGTAGACGACATCGGCGGTGAGCTCGGGCGGCGCCATGTCGATTCGCCGCCGGCCGAACCCGGCGAGGTCGCGATAGCCGACTTGCGCCCCGATCACCACACCACGCTCAACTGCCTGTGCGCAGGTTCGCCGCATGATGCTCGGGTCGCCGGCGTGGAACCCGCATGCCACGTTTGCGCTGGTGATGACGTCGAGCAAAGCCTCATCGTCGCCAAGCGTCCAACGGCCGAAGCCTTCACCGAGGTCGGCGTTGAGATCGATGGCCACCAGACCACGCTAGGGCATCGGCGATGGCCACCGAAGCGCGGCTTCGATATGCAAGGCTGGATTCATGAGCGTCGGGCGAGTTCGTAACGGTGAGATGCGATGACAGACCGGATGACCATCGGCGTCGTGAGTCCGGGTGCGATGGGCGCAGCCTTGGCCAGACGCTGGCGGGCCGGTGGCGCACGCACCATCGCGACCGTGGCAGGGCGAAGCGAGCGGACGGCTAGCCTCGCGCGAGACCTCACATTGCTGCCCAGCCTGGCCGATGTGGTCGCCGAGTCCGACGTCCTGGTCAGCGTTGTCCCACCTGCCGCCGCCCTGCGCGTTGCGGAGGACATCGCGTCGGTCGCGGTGTCGCGAGCGGTGACACCGCTGGTGCTGGATCTCAATGCGACGGCGCCGTCGACGATCGAGAAGGTGAAGCTCGCCCTCGACAGGGGTGGCTGCGCGTTGGTGGACGGCGCGATCAGCGGCCCGCCGCCGAAGAAAGAGTCAGACACCATCGTGTATCTGTCCGGCGCACGGGCCGAGTGGGTCGCGGCCATCGCAATGCCCGGCGTCGAGCTGCGGGTGGTCGGCGCACAGATCGGTGCCGCGTCCGCGGTGAAGATGTGCACCGCTTCGGTGTACAAGGGATTCACGGCGCTGTTGGCGCAGGCGTTGCAAACCGCCGAACATCACCACGTCACCGACATCGTGCTGGCAGACCTCAATCGAGATTTCCCTGCTCACGTCGAACATGCCGCTCGGTTGTTGGCAACCGCAGCGAGCAAGTCGGATCGGTTTCCCGGCGAGATGCGAGAGATCGCCAAGGCGCAGTCGGAGGCCGGCGCACAGAAGGTGTTGTTCGATGCGCTGGCCGAGGTCTATGAAGCGATCAACGGAAGCACGCTGGCCCGGATGACTCCCGAACAGGCCGGCTCGGCAAGGGACTTGAGCGTCGTCCTCGCCGAGCTGGCTCGTCGGTGAAGCGGCGTTACCGGGCTTTAGAGAGGCATGATCCCGACGATATGGGTCGGCTGTGGCGAGCCGCCCGCCGGTTCGATCGACACTCCCATCGAGGCGGTGTCCTTCACATCGCCCTGGGCGGCGATCCTGACCTCGCCATTGGCGTCCGGGGTGAAAGTCCCGCCCGAAGCCGCGGGCTTACCGGAGGCCAGCATCCACAGTTGATAGACCTTGTTCGCGCCAGGCGCGGAGATGCCATGGGCGACCATGGCAACCTTGCCCGTGCTCCTGGAGTAGACCACGGTCGCATTGCCGGTACCCAGGCTGTGGCTGATCGTCCGGGCGTCCGGTGCGCTCAACACCGCATTGAACTGTGAGTACGGCGAAGCGCTGGTGCGACCGGCGTCTCGGTGTTGCTGATAGCCCCATGCACCGACCAAGATCGCAATCAACGCACAGGCGGCAGCAAGCCCCTGCCACACCGATCGACCGGCCCGAGCCCGACGAAGCGCGATGACGTTGTCCACGACGGGCGGTAGTGGCCGGACCTGCGAGATGCTGGCCAGCACGCTGGCACGAAGCTCGGGCGGAGGCGCGATCGCGGCGATGTGGCTCAACTCGGTGGCGGCGGCCTGCAACGAGCCGACCTCGTTGGCACAATCTGCGCACACGTTGAGATGGTCCTCAAACGCGATCCGCTCGTCAGAGTTCAGTGCATCGACGGCGTACGCGCCGACCAGCGAGTGCAGATCTGGACTGGTCACGACGGAACCCCCAATGCATCTCTCAGGCGGATGAGGCCATCTCGGATCCGCGTTTTCACAGTTCCCAGCGGGATGTGCAACAGCTCGGCAACTTCGGTGTGGGTGTACCCGCCGAAGTACGCCAGGCTGACCGCTTCCCGTTGAGCATCGGTGAGACCGTTCATTACCTTTCGTACCCGCTGCGCTTCGATGCTGGTCTGAACCTGTTCGCTCACACTGTCGAAAGGACGTTCGGTGTTCAGTTCCGCATACCAGTTGTCCCGAACCGTTGCCGATTGTGCCGACCGAACCCGATCGACCGCGCGCCGGTGAGCGATCATCAACAGCCACGGCAGCAGCCCGGAGCGACTCGCGTCGAAGCGGGCGGACTGCTTCCAGACCTCGAGGAAGACGTCCTGGGTGACCTCAGCAGCCTGGGCGGCATCGCGGACCACGCGCAGGACCATGCCGTACACCCGCGACGAGGTCTGGTCGTACAGCGCAGCAAAGGCTTGTTCGTCGCCTCGGGCGGAGGCAGCGAGCAGCTCCTCCAGCGATGCGCCGGCTTCCCCAGCCGGCTTGACGCCGCCTGAGGACACCTTCTCGAACCGCATGTGCGTCACAGTAGTTGCTCTCTCCCAAGGGTCATCGAGCTAGGACAGCAGATGATTCGGCGTCGAGGGCAGCGTGGATTGGGTTGCGTCTGAGGAGGTTGCTGAGGAGGTTGCCGAGGTTCACGACACCGTGACGGTGGTCTGCGGGTAACCGGTTGCCCCGCGTGGAAAGACGTCCTGCTGGTTGGCGGTTTGAAGTTGTCCGGTCGCGTCGGTAGCCCGGGCCCGAATCTGGTGTTGGCCGCTGGTGGCGTCCCATTTCAGCCACCATTGCCGCCAGGTGTCGATGCCGGGCGTGCTGGCCAACATGGCCGGCTGCCAGTCCCCGCCGTCGATGGAGACCTCAACCTTGGCTATCCCGCGATGTTGGGCCCACGCCACCCCCGCGACGGCAACCGTGCCTGGCTTGATCTGTGACCCGGCGTTGGGCACGTCGATCCTGGCCTCGGTGTAGATCGGACCGTTGATGTCCCAGCCGCGCTGCGTCCAGTACGCCTGCTTGTTGGCGTAGCTGGTGACCTCGATCGATGTCAGCCACTTGCACGCCGAGACGTAGCCGTACAGCCCCGGAACGATCATGCGTGCGGGAAAGCCATGTTCGAGCGGCAGCGGCTGGCCGTTCATGCCGACTGCGATCATGGCGTCGCGGCCGTCCAGCGCGAGTTTGATCGGGGTGCTTGTCGTGAAGCCGTCGGTCGCGGTGCAGAACAGTTGGTCGGCTTCGGGATTGAGGCCAGCCTTGTCCAGCACTGTCTTGAGGGCTACGCCCAGCCAACGAGCATTGCTTACATACGGCCCGCCCACCTCGTTGCTCACGCAGGTCACGGTGACGTCGTGCTCGGTGAGTGGCATCGCGAAAATGTCCTGCAGGCTCAAGCTGAACGGTCGGTCGACCATGCCGTCGACGGTCAGTTTCCACTTGTCGGGATTGACGTGCGGAACGACGAGGGCGGTATCGACTCGATAGAAATCGGCATTCGGCGTGATGAACGGCGCGAGCCCGGCGATGTTCAAGTCCACACTGCTCGGCAGCGGCGTCGGGACCGCGACGGGTGCCGGCAGGACGAGCTTGCTCCGTGCCACGGCAGCAACCTTGGAGCGTGTCACGACGCTGCTGATGCCGAATGCGGCAAGGCCTGCTGCGCTCACCCCGGCTCCGGTGACCAGAAATTCGCGACGGCTACCCGTCACCAGTCGGTTGGCCGGGACAGCGGCACGCGAGGCCTCTGGCGATCCTTCGTCCGGGTCGGTCGCGACATCGGGGGTAGCTCGGTGCGGCAGGGCGCGCAGCAGCGACCAAAGCAATCCGACCGCTGCGGCAAGGCCGATCACGGTAGGAATCGGGTAGCCGGCTGTGGCATTCGGCCGTCCCAGCTCGGCGACTATCGCGACGATGCCGAGGACGGTCACCATGAGAACACCGATGCTGAACCGGATCGCCGCGACGATGCCGATGATCATCGTGAGAACCGCCAGCACCGCGGCGATCCCGAGCAGCAGGACATGTTTGTCGTTGCTGCCGAATTCGCGGATCGCCCATTCCTTCACCGCTGTCGGTGCGGCATCGATCGCTGCGTCACCGACAGCGATCACGGGTGAGGAGTTCGGGTCGATGAATTGAGCCAGCAGGTGCGCAAAGGACAGGCCGGCCGCGCCGGCGAGCAGTCCGGACAGCGCGTGAGCGATCGGACGCCCGAATAGGCGTAGGACTGATGGACCGCTCACGAGGTTCCTTCGTAGCCGAACGACGCCCGGATCGGACCCGCCGAGGCGGGTCACGGTTCGGACGGCGCGAGTAGGGCCGGGGGGACTCGAACCCCCACTGGCACGGACCTAAACCGTGTGCCTCTGCCAATTGGGCTACGGCCCCTCGACTGCGCGCTCAGGTCACGATACGTCGTGACGCTTGACGTCAGTCCAGGCCGAGGTCCCGGCGCAGCTTGGCGACGTGCCCGGTGGCCTTGACGCCGTACTGCGCCAGCTCGATCTTGCCGCCCGCATCAATCACGAACGTCGATCGGATCACGCCCACCACGACCTTGCCGTACAGCTTCTTTTCGCCGTAGGCACCGTAGGCATCGAGCACTTTCTTGTCCGGGTCGGACAGCAGCGGGAAGGTCAGCGACTCTGTGTCGCGGAACTTGACGAGCTTGGCGGCCTTGTCCGGCGAGACGCCGAGAACCGTGAAGCCTTCAGTCCTCAGGCGGTCCAGGCTGTCCCGAAAATCGCATGCCTGCTTGGTGCATCCAGGTGTGGACGCGGCGGGGTAGAAGTACACGATCACGCGCTTGCCCCGCAGATCCGACAGCGACACTTCGTTGCCGTCTGCATCGGGAAGGGTGAAATCCGGGGCGACATCGCCAGGGGACAGACGTTCGGTCATGCCGCTACCGTATCGGGCGCCGGATGGCACCGCGACGGTCACGCCGGTAACCGTCTTGGCCTCAGACCTGACTTGGTATGACTAGGGTGGGCGACGAAACGGCCGAGCATCCGGCTGGTCGAGCAGTTACAGCGGGAGGGGATCGTGGTGGTTGCCCAGCGCGAAGCGAGTGAGATCCGTGCCGATATCGAACGAGCCCGTGATCAGCTCGCGGTGACCGTGGACCAATTGGCCGAGCGTCTCGCGCCGCAGCGCCTCGCCGAACGCACCAAAGCCGCGATCAAAGAGAAGCTCACGTCGCCGGCCGGCATGGCCGTTGTCGGCGGCACCGCGGCCGTCCTGACCGTGCTCGTCATCAGGAATCTGCGGCGCAGCCGCCGGTAGCCGATTGCAAGCCGCCGGCAGCGCTACGCCGGCGGAGCAACGCCGGCGGAGCAACGCCGGTAGCTGGGCCGATGGCCTGCCGTGACAACCCGCCGGTAACCTCCCCGACTCCTCGCCGTCGATTGGTCCAGTTAGACTAAAAGCGGTTTCAGCCCCGCCACCCTTGGGTAGCTGAACCGTGGCAGGCCAGCTACCGAAGGGCCGCCTTCAAGCACAGCGACGTGCGCCACTCCAGTCACCACTTGCCGTCCCAGCGACGACTGCCTGGTCTCGCGCTCACCTTCTGGATGTTCGCATGCCCATTCCTGCTGCCCCGATGGCCGCTGCCCCGAGGGCTGCCATGCCGCCTCGAACGCCATCCACTCAACCCGTCCACCCCATCGTTGCCGCTGTCACCGATCGGGTGATTGCCCGCTCGGTACACAGTCGAGCCGACTACCTCGCAGTCGTCGCGGCGGAGGCCGGCGGCGATCGCCCCCGGCGCAGTGCGCTCGGCTGCGCGAACCAGGCGCACGGCTTCGCTGCCTGCGGCGCGGATACCAAGCTGGTGTTGCGCGGCCGAGCACAGGCCCAACTGGGCATCGTCACCGCCTACAACGACATGCTCTCGGCGCATCAACCCTTTGAGAGCTACCCGCCGGTGATCCGAGCAGCAGCTGCCGCGGTCGGCGCGGTGGCCCAGGTCGCCGGTGGCGTGCCCGCGATGTGTGACGGCATCACACAGGGCTACCCGGGCATGGAGTTGAGCCTGTTCAGCCGCGACGTGGTGGCAATGGCCACCGCGGTCGGACTGTCGCACGACGTCTTCGACGCGACCGTGCTGCTGGGAGTCTGCGACAAGATCGTGCCGGGCCTACTGATCGGCGCGCTGCAGTTCGGCCACCTTCCTGCCGCCCTGATCCCGGGCGGACCGATGTCGTCCGGGCTGCCCAACGGCGAGAAGAAGCGACTGCGAAACCTTTACGCAGAAGGCAAATTGGACCGTGAGTCGCTACTCGATGCCGAGGCGGCCAGCTATCACGGCGCCGGCACCTGCACGTTCTACGGGACAGCGAATTCCAACCAGATGCTGGTTGAGATGATGGGCTTGCACCTGCCCGGAGCGGCGTTCGTGCCGCCGGACTCGCAGCTGCGCACGGTGCTGACCGGCGCGAGCACGCAGCGCGTTCTGGAACTGACCACCCTTGGATCGGAATGGACGCCGATCGGCCGGTTGGTCGACGAGAAAGTGATCGTGAATGCAGTGGTCGGTCTGCTGGCCACCGGCGGGTCGACCAACCACACGATGCATCTGGTCGCTATCGCCGCCGCGGCGGGCATCCGGCTCAGCTGGCACGACATCGAGGAACTTTCGGCGGCCGTCCCGTTGCTGACCCGCATCTATCCGAATGGGTCAGCCGACATCAACCATTTCCACGTAGCAGGCGGAACCCCTTATCTGATAGGGGCTTTGCTCGATGCCGGGTTGCTTCACGAAGACGTCTTCACCATCGCCGGATTCGGGTTGTCCAGGTACCGGTACGAGCCGGTGTCCGACGAGGACGGCCGCTTGAGCTGGCGTGCTGCGCCGACCCGGTCTCTCGATCGAACGGTGCTTCGCGACGCTATGGATCCCTTCGAGCCCGACGGCGGCATTCGGATGCTGGACGGTTCACTCGGTCGCGCGGTCATCAAGGTGTCCGCACTGTCCGGCGAGCACCGCATCATCGATGCGCCGGCGCGGGTTTTCGATGATCAGGCTAGTTTCGTGACCGCGTTCGAAGCCGGCGAACTCGATCGCGATCTCGTGGTCGTAGTGCGCTTCCAGGGCCCCAAGGCCAACGGGATGCCTGAGCTGCACAAGCTGATTCCCGCGCTGTCGGTGCTGCTGGAACGCGGTCATCGGATCGCGCTCGCGACGGACGGCCGGATGAGTGGCGCGTCCGGCACGGTGCCGGCGGCGATCCACGTCACGCCCGAAGCGGCTGACGGTGGACCGCTGAGCAGGATCTGGGACGGCGATCGGATCGTCGTCGACTCGGTAGCCGGGACCATAGATGTGCGGGTGGACACCGCGGAACTGTTGGACCGCCAGTCGGCTCAGCTTCCGTGGACGGCGCCGAGCCTCGGCCGCCGCCTGTTCGGCACCTTCCGGGCAACGGTCGGACCGGCTGACGAGGGTGCGTCGATCTTCGACCTGACCGGCGCCGCCGAAGATCCAGTTGCCAACCAACCAGCAAGGGAGGCGTCATGACGTCGATCGCATCGCCTCCGTCCGATGTACTCGAAGGTTCGCCGTTGGATCTCGTTCCGGTCCTGCCGGTGGTGGTCATCAGCGATCTCGAGCACGCCGTACCGCTGGCGAAAACCCTTATGAACGCAGGGATTCGCGCAATTGAGGTAACGCTTCGCAGCGATGTCGCGCTGGCTGCGGTCCGCGCCATCGTCAATGAGGTGCCCGACATCACGGTCGGGGTCGGAACCATCGTCAACGGTCAGCAGGTCGACGAGGCGCTGGCGGCGGGCGCCCGGTTCCTGGTGAGCCCGGGCGCCACCGAACGGCTCCTGGACGACCTTCAGGCCGCCGGGGTGCCGTTCCTGGCCGGCACCACAGGACCGTCGGATGTGATGCGGCTACTCGAACGGGGAATTACCGAGGCGAAGCTGTTTCCCGCTGAGGTGGTTGGCGGTCAGGCGATGCTCAGGGCATTGGCAGGGCCGCTGCCGCAGATGCGTTTCTGCCCGACCGGCGGCATCACGGCGACGACCGCGCCGGACTACCTGGCGCTGCCCAATGTCGGGTGCGTCGGCGGCACTTGGATCGCACCTGCCGAACTGTTGGTTGCCGAGAACTGGTCTGTGATCGGCGACCGTGCCCGGCAGGCCGCCGCCTTGCGGCCGACGCTTTGACGTGGCCTAGCTGCCGAGCGCGCTCCGTGAGACGTAGTCGCGGATCTGCTCAGCCTGTACGACCGGCCGGTCGAACAGGATCACGACCTCGCGAGGCTCTTCCGGCCTGCCCGCTCGGGTCTGCATGACCTTTCCAGGAATGTTCATCGCCGCTCCGCTGAGAACCAACTGCACCTCAACCGGCGTTCCTGCGACGTTCAGGTATTCGGGGGGATCCTTGACCGCGCAGCGCAGGCCGACCTCGCTGAGGTCGACGAGTTGCCCGGTGGCGGCGTCCTCGTCCGATCCTGGAGCGGCCGGCCGCAGCTGCACCGTCTCAATGAGATCAACGGCAGTGCGGTCGTAGCGGCGCCGTTGTTCGCGCCAGGGCTCCGCGGTGACGTCAAGCACCCAGGTCTCGTCTTCACCACGGGCGGCAAGGATGACGGGCAGGTGGATGCGTCCCTGCGCCTCGGTCCAGGTGACGAGCAGGCGGGAGCCGACAGGCACCGCGTCCTGGGATGGGAGGTTCATCGGTTCGCGGACCGTCAGGAAACTCTGCTGGGACTCGATGACCTCGGTGCTGTAGGCGGTGCCGCTCTGCTCGCTCATCGTGACGGCGGAGCCGTTCGGAGGCCTCATCGATTTTCCCATCGCAGGTGCTTGGCTGGCCGACGCACAATCGGCATTGTCAGTGTCGCCGCGGTCGGCAGTGTCGGCATCACCAGCGCAGGCCGGCAAGTGCCAGCTCAGCTTCCAGGCCGAGTCGATCGGTCGATCCCAGCTGGCTTGTCGTTGGCACCTCCAGCCCGAGTTCGGCTGCGGCAAGTATCAACGCCTGGTCGTAGGCCGTCCACGCGGCGCGCAGGTGAAAACCCCGACCGTATGCCGAACTGCGCCGCAGATCCTCGATGCGTCGCGCGAGTCTGGTCAACGTCGCTGCGTGCCGGGCCACCCGCAGGTAGCGCTCGGTTTCGGTGTTCACCTACCACCGCCACTGCCACAAAATGTTGCCACAACGTGCTGCCACAAAGCTGCCACATAGCTGGCACAAAGTGCCCGCCGTCCCCAGCCGGACGGCATGTATTGAGGGTAGCGTGACGCGCTGCTCGCTGCGTCGTTGTTACGGGTGTGACCGCGAGTCAGAATGCTCGGCGAAGTCTCACCCAGAGGCTCCACCCAAAGTTCTTTATGCCTGCTTTACCAACCGGGTCTTGCGGTCAGGCCCGAAAGGTGTATGGTTCTTGTGAGTTTGCTGGTTCCGTAGGGATCAGTAGTCGGACGGGGGCCCGGCGTAATGCACGAGAGGCCTTCCGATGCACGACGTCAAACTGAGGTCCCTGCGGACCGGGTCCGGTAACGACCGGGCTCTGGATTTCGGCGCGGTCGAAATCGTCCTGCAGCCGATCATCGACGTGTCCAACGGTGCCGTTGTAGCTGCCGAGGCGCTTGCCAGATTCCCAGGTCGCGATGCTGTGTCGGTCGAAGAGACCTTCGCCGTCGCTTACGCATCCGGTCGCGGTTTCGAACTGGAGGCCGCCTGCATCCGCGCCGCCCTCAAGCGGCGCGACGAGATGCCGAACAATGCTCTTCTCTCGGTCAACGTGAGCCCTGACGCGCTCAGCCATCCGAGCGTGCGGCAGGCCCTGATGGGCGACCTGTCGGGCCTGATCATCGAGGTCACCGAGCATGCCGCGACCGATCAAGAGGGCCTGCGACTTGGCATGGCCGATGTTCGCCGCAGGGGTGCACGGATCGCGGTTGACGACGCAAGCACCGGCTATGCAGGGCTACTTCGCCTGACCGAGTTGCGTCCGGACATCGTCAAGCTGGATCGCGGGCTGGTTTCGGGAGTCCGCGACAGCGTCGACCGGGCAGCCGTGATCGAGGCGTTGGTCAGCCTGTCCCGCCGGATCGGTTCGCGGGTATTGGGTGAAGGAGTCGAAACCATCGATGACCTGACTACCCTCGCCGAACTCGACGTGGACTACGCCCAGGGCTATTTCGTGGCCCGCCCGGCGTTAGCGCTGCCGGCCACCCGATCCGAGGCCGTCACGGCATGCCAGAAGGCCCGACGGTCGCTGATGACAACCTCGGCCGTACGAGCACCCTCGGCCAACGGCCTGAGCGGCGCGACCGCGGCACTGGCCGGCAGCTTCCGGCCCGAGGATCTGCAGATCGCGGTGTCCTCGGCTGCCGCGGACCTCGGCGTGGATCAGGTTGCCTTGTCGACGTTGCACGGTGGTCGGTTCTTGCGAGAGATCGCAGGAACCGGCGGAGACCGCGACGAGCGGCTGTACCCGATAGCCCGATACCCCGCGACCCAGTACGCACTCGACCATGGGGTCATGACCGAAGCCCACGTGGCCGACCCGCGTTGCGACGCGGCGGAGCGCGACCTGTTGATACGGGACGGCTTTGAGAGCATGTTGCTCACTCCGGTGGCCACATCCGAAGGTCCGTTGGGCGTCATCGAGTTCCTGCACCATTCGCATCGGCGATGGACCAGTCACGATCTCCAGCAGGCACGGACGCTTGCCGAACACGTCGCGAATGCCCTGCAGCGCATGCAATCCACGCACGCTCAGATCTCCTTGATCAGTGCTGGCGCGGAGAGTGTTGTCGGCTCCAAGCGGCTGCGTCGCTCGGCTCGGCCCCATTAGGGGATGAGCGATGACACCACCATCGTCCCGGCAGCCGCCGGGATTTCGACCGTCGGTCAGGAAGAAGGAGTGTGAGTTCTTAGCGAGTCCAAACCCAGTTGTTCACGGGGACGTCCTTTCTGGCTTGCAGAGTGCGATCCAGGCAACGAAAACGGTCAGCGAGTCCAAACCCAGTTGTTCACGGGGACGTCCTTTCTGGCTTGCAGAGCGCGATCCGGGCAACGAAAAAGGTCAGCGAGTCCAAACCCAGTTGTTCACGGGGACGTCCTTCCAGTCGTGGGGCGCGCAAAATACGCGGAGCCGGGTCCGTCAAGCGACGAAGACGCGGTTCCGCACGTCGGCGGCCTCCGTCAGAGGAGGCCTTTGTATCGGGTCTGATGAAAAGGGTGGACAAGGGAATCAAACGCAACCCGCCCGCATGTGTGCTGCGTTTAAAGCCCTTCCCTGTGAATTACACCCAATACGTTCTATCAGCAAGCGACCCACCCGAATCGAAGCCGTGGGTGGCCAAAAATGCCGCTAAATCCGGGCGTTTTACGCCATTCTCCGACACTCCCTAACCAATGGGAGCTTTGGCGTCTTCGCCCTGCGCTTCTGGTATTGATACTGATCGTAGATATATCGGTAATTGCGTGGGTTGCGACCGTCGCGACCACGCCGGTACATCAGATCGACCTCGTGCGATTCGTGGTGGTTGCGGCGCTCGGCGTGGTGTCATTCGAAGTCTCACGCCTGCTGGCTCGACAGCGGTTCCTGTTCAACGAGTCGACGCCGTACACCAACCTGTCATCGATTTGGACGCTGGCCGGGACGCTGATTCTCCCGCCGAATCTCGTAGCCTGCCTCGCGATCCTGTCCCACCTCTATTTTTCCCGCCGAATCAGCTCGCACGTGGCCAGGACCTATCGCGACGTGTACTCCGGCGCGGCCCTGACCCTGAGCTGTCTTGTCGCTGGTCAACTGCTCAGGGTGCTCAATCCGCACGCCACGCATCTGCGCGCAGACCTGGTCGGAACGGTGAACATCGCTCTGACGGTCTCGGCTTACTATCTGATCTCGCTCGGCCTGATCCTCGGAGCGATCCTGCTTGCGGTCGGGGTTGCCGGTTGGCGAAATGTCGTGCCGTCGCGTGAGCAGCTGGCTCTGGAAGCGACGTCGGTACTTCTCGGTGCCATCACAGCTGTGCTCGTAGTCCATCAGCCCTGGCTCGTCATTGCACTGCCCCCGATCCTCGTCATGCTCGAACGGGCATCGCACACCCAGCACTTCCAACGCGCGGCGAGCCTGGACACCAAGACCGGACTGCTCAACGCAACCGCCTGGCAGATCCTGGCTACCCGGGAGTTGGTGAGTACCGCCCAGCACCAGGAGTCGGCCGCTGTCCTGATCGTCGATCTGGACCACTTCAAGCGCATCAACGACAGCTACGGACACCTGGCGGGGGACAGGGTGCTCGGCGACGTCGCCGGCACCCTCAACGCCGAGTTGCGCGGCTACGACCTGATCGGCCGCTTCGGCGGTGAGGAGTTCGTCGCGTTCCTGCCTGGCGCCACCGCCGTCGAGGCCGTCGAGATCGCCGAACGGGTGCGCCGCGGAATTCACGACATTGTGATCGCTGCAGTTCAGCGGGAGGGATCGACCGACGTGGCGCGAGTCACCGCTTCGATCGGGATCGCGGCCTACCCGGAGCACGGGCACGAACTGTCGACACTGTTGCAGGAAGCCGATCTGGCGCTCTATCACGCTAAGGAAGGCGGCCGGGACGGCGTGCAGACGGCGATGGCCATCGACGACATCTCCCCGCTGTCCGACGATGCGAACGCCGTCTGACACCAGCACCGCGAGCGCAGAGCACGGCGCGCGCAGCAGCACGGCGAGCGCAGCAGCACGGCGCAAAATGCAAAAATCCGGCCCCGAGAATCCTCGGGGCCGGAGCTCTGTGCACGATTGCTGTGCACGATTGCTGTGCACGATTGCTGTGCACGATTGCTGTGCACGATTGCTGTGCACGATTGCTGTGCACGATTGCTGTGCACGATTGCTGTGCACAGTTGTGCGCCGCCAG
>DASXHV010000155.1:0-69554 GCA_036488285.1 Jatrophihabitans sp.
CGTCCACCGAGTCCTAGTCGACCCGGGCGCGCAGATCGAGACCGAGTACTACTTCTCGTTCCTGCTGGATCGCTCCAACCGCACCTTCCTGGCGATGGCATCGGCCGAAGGCGGCATGGAGATCGAGGAGCTGGCCGTCGAGCGTCCCGAGGCGCTGGCCCGGATCCCGATCGACGCCACGGTCGGGGTCGACAAGGCCAAGGCCACCGAGATCCTGACCGAGGCCAACTTTCCGGCCGAGGTCATCGACTCGACGTCCGACACCGTCGTCAAGCTCTGGGAAACCTTCGTCCAGCAGGACGCCACGCTGGTCGAGATCAATCCGCTGGCCCGCGTCGCGTCCGGCGAGGTCATTGCCCTGGACGGCAAGGTGACCCTGGACGAGAACGCCGACTTCCGGCAGGCGGGCAATGCCGACCTGGAGGACAAGTCGGCGGCCGATCCGCTGGAGGCCAAGGCCAAGGAAAAGCACCTCAACTACGTCAAGCTGGAAGGCGAGGTCGGCATCATCGGCAACGGTGCCGGGCTGGTCATGTCGACCCTGGACGTGGTGGCGTACGCAGGCGAGAAGCACGGCAACGTCAAGCCTGCCAACTTCCTCGACATCGGCGGCGGTGCATCAGCCGAGGTGATGGCCAACGGGCTGGAGATCATCCTCGGCGACCCGTCGGTGAAGTCGGTTTTCGTCAACGTCTTCGGGGGAATCACCTCCTGTGACGCGGTTGCCAACGGCATCGTCGCGGCGCTCGGCATGCTCGGGTCCGCGGCCACCAAGCCACTGGTCGTCCGCCTTGACGGCAACAACGTCGACGAGGGGCGCCGGATCCTCAACGAGGCCGCGCACCCGCTGGTCACCCAGGTCGACACCATGGACGCCGCGGCCGACAAGGCCGCCGAGCTGGCGAACGCATAAGGGGTTTCGAGAACATGGCAATCTTTCTGAACGAGAACTCTCGCGTCATCGTCCAGGGCATGACCGGCTCGGAGGGCATGAAGCACACCCGGCGGATGCTCGCATCGGGCACCAACATCGTCGGCGGTGTGAACCCGCGCAAGGCCGGTGAAGAGGTCGATGTCGACGGCACCAAGATCCCGGTATTCGGAACGGTCGCCGAGGCGATCGACAAGACCGGTGCGGACGTGTCGGTGCTGTTCGTCCCGCCGGCCTTCACCAAGGCCGCGATCATCGAGGCCATCGACGCCGAGATCGGTTTGGCCGTCGTGATCACCGAGGGCGTGCCGGTGCACGACTCCACTGAGGCATGGGCCTACAACCTGTCCAAGGGACGCAGCGCTGACCCCGCCGGTCGCGACCTCCCGCCGCGAACCCGCATCATCGGCCCGAACTGTCCCGGCCTGATCAGCCCCGGTAAGTCCAACGCCGGCATCATCCCCGCCAACATCACCGGCGCCGGCCCGATCGGCCTGGTTTCGAAGTCCGGTACCCTGACCTATCAGATGATGTTCGAGCTGCGCGACCTAGGCTTTTCCTCGGCTGTCGGCATCGGTGGCGACCCGGTCATCGGCACCACGCACATCGACGCGCTGCAGGCGTTCCAGGATGACGAGGACACCAAGGCCATCGTGATGATCGGTGAGATCGGCGGTGACGCCGAGGAGCGGGCCGCAGCGTTCATCAAGGACAACGTCACCAAGCCGGTGGTCGGTTACGTCGCCGGCTTCACCGCCCCCGAGGGCAAGACGATGGGTCACGCGGGTGCGATCGTGTCAGGCTCGTCGGGAACCGCGCAGGCGAAGAAAGAAGCCCTGGAAGCGGCCGGAGTTCGGGTCGGCAAGACACCGAGCGAGACCGCACAACTGATGCGCGAGATCCTCAACGGCTGAGTCGCCTTGGCGCTGATAGAGGCCTGCCCACATCTGTGTGGGCAGGCCTCTATCGTCGGCTGACTGCAGCGATGCTGTGCGGCGATGTTGTCTGTGCGGCGATGCTGTGCGGGGACGCCGGCCCGAAGGGCATGGCTCAGTCCGGATGGATGCTGCCGGCTTCGGCAGGGTGCGCCATGGTCTTTGCGGTAATGGTGGTTCCGGCGCTGGCCACGATCACCATCGTCAGGGCAATCCCGGTCTGCAGGTAGAGCGGTTGGCCCAGCACCAGCACCCCGGCCAGCGCCGCCACTGCCGGCTCGAGGCTCATGAGCAGCCCGAAGGTCGCGGCCCGCAGTCGACGTAACGCGGTGAGCTCGAGGGAGTACGGAATCACCGACGACAGCATCGCCACGCCCAGACCCCCGAGCAGGACGCCCGGATTCAACAGCGCGGTGCCGCCCTGGATCAGTCCGCCGGGCAACAACAACACCGAGCCGACCAGCAAGGCCACTGCGAGCCCGTCCAGCCCGGAGAACGCGGCGCCGACTCGTTGCGACACCAGGATGTAGCACGCCCAGAAGCTGCCGGCCAGCAAGGCCAACAACATGCCGACGACGTCGAGCCTGCCGCCTGCCCCGTGTGAGCCGCCGAGCCCGAGCAGTGCCACGCCACCGCCGGCAAGCAGCACCCAGAGCACATCCAACGCTCGGCGCGATCCGGCGACCGCGACGGTGAGCGGCCCGATGAACTCGATCGTCACGGCAACACCGAGCGGCAGTCGTTGCAGTGCCTCGTAGAAGCTCCAGTTCATGCCCGCCAGCACCACTCCGAACGCCAGCGCAGCGGCATAGTCGCTGCGAGAGCGGCCGGACAACCTCGGCCGGACGATCAGGCCAAGGACCAGCGCGCCGAATGCCACCCGCATGAACACCACGCCGGTCGGGCCCGCGTCCTGGAACAGCTTGTTCGCGAATGCCGAACCGAACTGCACGGAGGCAATCCCACCGAGCACCAGAACCTGTGCCGGCGCCTGTACCCCGCGCCGCGTCGCGGATCGGGTGAACGCTCTGACCGGCACCGACCAATGATCGCAGCAGCCTCCGACCGTGCTCCCGGCCGTGGGCTCAACGTCACCCGCGGCCACTTCTTACCGCGAAGTCCTAGTCTGATCACATGACGAGTCGGCCGCCCGCTGTCCGGGATCAATTCGATCAGCTGGCCGCCAGCGCGCTGATCAAGGCGCGACCCTGGGACGTCGTGGGGATCGCTTTGGCGATCCCGATGTTGTTGTGGGGATTCCTCAACTGGTTCGGTGCGGTCGGCGACACCGCCGGTGGAGTGCCCGGGTTCTTCAGCGGAACCGGTGCCGCCGGCATCGGGTTGGTGCTCGCCGCATCCGCGCTGAGCCTGACTCAAGTGCTCGCCGGACGGGCCCACGTCGCCACAGCACCACCGGCCTCCGCGATGCTGGCCGGTGCCGCCGCGATCGTGATTCTCGGTGGCATCGTCGCCAAGCCGGACAGCACAACCGTCGCGGCCGGCTCGGTCGCGGGGTTGCTCACCGCGGTCAGTCAGGTCGTGGCCTTGTTGCTGGGCTGGACGAAGGGGAGCGGCAAATCCGTCAACGCGGCCCGGATGCAGGCCTGGCAGGCCGAGCAGGATGCTGCTGACAACGCTGCAGACCGGACGGCAGCACGGGCTTCCAATGCTCTGAACCAGGCCGGTCAAACCGGTAGCCAGTTCGTACCCGGATATCCGGCGCCTAACCAATACCGCCAATACCCGTACGGTCCGCCGCCGGGTCAGTACGGTCCAGGCCAATATCCGCCGGGCCAGTACCCGCCGCGGCAATATCCGCCGGGCCAGTACCCGTCCGGGCAATATCCGCCGGGCGAGTACCCGTCCGGCCAGTATCCGTCAGGCCAGTTTCAGTCGGGTCCGTATCCGGTGCAGTACCCGCCACCACCGGACGACCAGCCGGGTGGCTGGCAACCGCCGGCTCAGTCGCCGTACAGCCCACGCTGATAGCCCACGCGACAGTGCGGTCGCGCACCGGCGCGCCTAGCTTGAGAAGGCGAACGCCTTTGCGAGCCTGGGTCGGTGGCACCCGAGGATGACTATCCAGCCGGCTGGCTGACCAGGCTGCGACGCGGAATTGTCTCCGGCGTCGCTGTCACCGGGTTGGCTGTACTGCTGGCCGCCATCCCCACGCTGATTGCGTGGCTGGCGCCCGGCGCGGACACGACCTCGGCCCTGTCCGCGCTCAAGGCAGCATCGATGGTGGTGGTCGCCGGCGATCATGGCGGCCTGGTGCTGAACGGCACGTTCGTCTCGATGACTCCGCTGCTGGTGACGATCGTGCTCGGCTGGCTGGTCGCCAACCATGCACAGCGCTGTGATCAGACCAGCGGCTTCGTCGGCTACTGCCTCGGCTACACAGCGGCCATGTCGTTCTTCGCCGGCTGGTCGCGGCTCGGTGCCACGCACGCGCCGATATTGCGAAGCGCTGTCGCGGCTCTGTGCTTCGTCACCCTTGTAGGTGGACTGGCTCGCTACGGTGCGCATGGTTGGCATCAGCTTCCGATTCGTTGGCAGTCTGTGGTGCGCGCCGTGACGGGTTCGGCGATGTTGTACGTGCTCGCCGCATCCGTGCTGGCGATGCTCGCCCTGGTATGGCACTCGAGTCAGGCCGCGGATCTGCAGGGGCAGGTGGCCACCGGAGCGTCCGGGCTGCCGGTCGCGCTGATCGGGATAGCTGCCACCCCCAACGCCGCGCTAGCCGTCACCGGGTACCTGACCGGGCCTGGCTTCCAGATCGGCAGTGACACGTCCATCTCGGCCTTCTCGGTCAGTCACGGCCGGCTGCCGGTGTTCCCGATGCTGGCTGCTCTGCCGAACGGCGATCCCGCCGCGGTACTCGGGATCGCGCTCATCGTGATCGTCGGATTGCTGGCCGGCTGGTTGTCGGTCCGGATCGTGCCGGGCGCCGAGTCCGGCTCCAGGTGGGCCCATGCGGGTGACCTGGTGCTGGTGTCATTGGGCACCGGCGCGCTGCTGGCCGTCGGGGGGATGCTCGCGTCCGGCAGTCTCGGCGAAGGCAAGCTCGCACACGTCGGTGTGGTCAGTTGGCAGGTGCTGCTGTCGGCGAGCGGCGTGATGGTGGTGTCCACGACCGTCTGGGCGGGCGTGCAACGGCTGCGCGGATCAGCAGTCGGGCTGCCGGAGCTGTGGGTGCCGGACCTGACGCTCTCAACCCGCGCGCAACGCAAGGTGTCCAATTCCGTCGCCAGTTCCGTCGGCAGTACGGCCGGAAGGTCGGTCGACAGAACCGGGCCTGATCGAGAAGGGCACAGCCTGGATTCCGCTCCGCCGCAATCTCGCTCCGCCTGAATTCCGCACCGCCTGAATCCCGGTCAGCGTCGGCAGGTAGATTTCAGCTCGTGCCCGTCCGGCTTGTCGTTCTTGCCTCCGGATCGGGGAGCACCCTGCAGGCGCTGGTGGATGCCGCCACGGATCCCTCCTACGGTGCCGAGGTGGTTGCTGTCGGATCGGATCGGCCCGGTATCGAAGCACTTGCGCGGGCCGAGCGATCCGGCGCCAAGACGTTTGTGAGCAGGCTTGCCGATCATGACAGCCGCGAGGGCTGGGACGTCGCTTTCACCGACGCGGTCGCGGCCTTCGAGCCGGATCTGATCGTGTCCGCGGGCTTCATGAAGTTGGTCGGTCACGCATTCCTGAATCGATTCGCGGGTCGCTACATCAATTCCCATCCCGCGTTGCTGCCGTCCTTTCCGGGCGTGCACGGACCTCGGGACGCACTCGCCTACGGCGTGCAGGTGACCGGCTGCACGTTGTTCGTGGTGGATGCCGGGATCGATACCGGCCCGATCATCGCGCAGCGCGCGGTGCCGGTGCTCGAGGATGATGACGAGGCCAGCCTGCACGAGCGGATCAAGGTCGCCGAGCGCGACGTGCTGGTCGAATACGTCGGCCGGATGGCCCGTGAAGGTTGGACCGTAACCAACAGGAGAGTGAGCATCCCGTGACCCGTATCGCCATTCGACGCGCACTGGTCAGCGTCTATGACAAGACCGGTCTGGAGGAGCTCGCCCGCGGCCTGCATGAGGCCGGTGTCGAGATCGTATCCACCGGTTCGACCGCGCAGACGATCGCCGCGATCGGGGTGCCCGTGACGCCGGTCGATTCGGTCACCGGCTTTCCGGAAATCCTCGGCGGCCGGGTCAAGACGCTGCACCCGCATGTGCACGCCGGGCTGCTGGCCGATCAAGGCAACCCCGAACACCTCGCCACCGTCGAGGGTTTGGGCATCGACACCTTCCAGTTGGTGGTGTCCAACCTGTACCCGTTCCGCGAGACAGTGGCCTCAGGTGCGCCTGCCGATGAGATCGTCGAGCAGATCGACATCGGCGGTCCGGCGATGGTGCGGGCGTCGGCGAAAAACCATGGATCGGTTGCGATCGTGGTAGATCCCAGGGCCTACCCGGACGTGCTGGCCGCGGTTGCGGCCGGTGGTTTCGAGCTGACCGCGCGACGGCGGCTCGCCGGTCAGGCGTACGCGCACACCGCAGCCTACGACGCTGCAGTGGCCAACTGGTTCGGTCAGCAGCTGGTGGCAGCCGATCAGGAATTGGCTGGTACCGAAGGGGAAAACACCGCCGACTCGCCATGCTGGTCGCCCTACGTGGGCGTCGCTCTGGAACGTGCCGAGGTGCTTCGATACGGCGAGAACCCGCACCAGCGCGCGGCGCTGTACGTGCAGCAAGGGGCCGAGCCTGGGATCGCACAGGCCGAGCAGGTGCACGGCAAGGCGATGAGCTTCAACAACTACCTCGACGGTGATGCGGCCTATCGGGCGGCCTACGACTTCGACGAGCCCTGCGTGGCGATCATCAAGCACGCCAACCCTTGTGGCATCGCGGTCGGTTCGGATGTCGCGGTGGCGCACGCGAAGGCCCACGCGTGCGATCCGGCGTCGGCCTACGGCGGCGTGATCGCCACCAATCGGCCCGTCACGGCAGCGATGGCCGCACAGTTGGAAGGCGTGTTCACCGAGGTGATCATCGCCCCGTCCTTCGAACAGGACGCCCTGGACATCCTGGCGAAGAAGGCCACTCTGCGAGTGCTGGTGGCGCCCGGACCGCGTCCTGTTACCGCGGACGTCCGGCCGATCTCCGGGGGCGCGCTGATGCAGGACCCCGACCTGGTCGACGCACCTGGCGATGACCCGGCCACTTGGGCGCTGGTCGCCGGCGATGCGCTGAACTCTGCCGACTTCGCGGATCTGGCCTTTGCCTGGCGGGCCATTCGCGCCGTGAAGTCCAACGCCATCCTGCTGGCCAAGGACACCGCGACGGTCGGCGTCGGGATGGGTCAGGTGAACCGGGTCGACGCGGCGAAGCTGGCGGTGGCGCGTGCGGGGGACCGGGCCGCGGGCTCCTATGCCGCCTCCGATGCCTTCTTCCCCTTCCCGGACGGGCTGGAGGTCCTTGCTGAGGCGGGCATTCGCGCCGTCGTGCAGCCGGGTGGCTCGATCCGGGACGACGCTGTCATCGAGGCCGCGAAGGCCGCGGGCATGACGATGTACGTCACCGGTGCCCGGCACTTTGCGCACTGAGTCCGCGATCGTTGACTGAGAGCTGACCGCGCCGTGACCGATTGGTTCGACGATCTCATCGCCGAGGCCGGCGAGAACGACGTCGTCGAGCAGGATCTGTCCGACACCGACCTACGCGGCCGGCGGCTGTCCCGGGCCTCGTTCCTCCGATGCAATTTCGAGGGCGCATCGCTGGATGACCTTGTGACGGAAGGGTGTTCGTTCACCGAATGCTCTTTCGACCGCGCCGAGCTGGTCGGTTCCTCGCACCTTCGGTCGGCGTTCATCGCGTGTTCCTTCAGCCGCAGCCGGCTCACCTCGGCGACCCTCACCGAGTGCAAGCTGGCCGGCTCGGTGTTCACCGATACGCCGATGCGTTCGGTTCTGATCGCCGGCGGCGACTTCAGTGCAGTGTCATTGGGCAATGCCGACCTACGTGAGCTGGATTTCTCCGACGTGAAGTTGGTTGACGCGAACCTCGTCGGAGCCAAGCTGGACCGATGCGTCTTCGCCGGGGCGAACCTCACCGGCCTGCGATGCAACGGGGCGTCGTTCGCCCATGCGGATCTGCGGGGTGCGGTGATCGACGACCTCGACCCGCGGTTGGTGAACCTGACCGGCGCCTGGGTCGATCTCGAACAGGCGCTCGGCTTTGCGCGCTATCTCGGCGTGCAGATCGGGTAGCTGGTCGCGTGCCGGCGCGTGCCGGCGCGTGCCGTACGCGGAATTGCCGACGAGATAGGGGCAAAGCTGCTCTTCGACGCCGCGGATGTCTCCGGCATGATCGCCGGCCGGGTCTGGCCGCACCCGATGGCTGGACGGGCGCACGCGATCGCACCTGGCAGGATGGTGAGCGTGACGGCGACGATTCTGGACGGCAAGGCAACTCTGGCGACCATCAAGTCCGAGTTGAAGCAACGCATCGAGGTCTTGGCTGACGGTGGCATCGTGCCCGGTTTGGGGACGGTTCTGGTCGGCGACGATCCGGCCAGCACGTGGTACGTCGCGGCCAAGCACAAGGACTGTGCCGAGGTCGGAATCGCCAGTATCCAAAGGGAATTGCCGGCCACCAGCAGCCAAGCTCAGGTCGAGGCCGTCATCGACGAACTCAACGCCGACCCGTCCTGCACCGCCTTTCTCGTCCAGCAGCCGACCGGCCTGGACGAGTTCGCGATCCTGTCCCGGGTCGACCCGGTCAAGGATGTCGACGGGCTGCATCCGTTCAACCTCGGTTCGCTGGTTCTGGGCAACCCCGCGCCGCTGCCCTGCACCCCCACTGGCATCGTCGAACTTCTGCGCCGCTACGGCGTGCCGATCGCCGGGGCACACGCCGTGATCGTCGGGCGTGGCCTGACGGTCGGCCGGCCACTCGGCTTGCTGCTGACCCGGCGCAGCGAGAACGCCACTGTGACCCTCTGCCACACCGGCACCCGCGACCTGGCAGCGGAAGTTCGCCGGGCTGACATCGTGGTCGCAGCGGCCGGTGTGCCGGGGCTGATCCGCGCCGACATGGTCAAGCCCGGGGCGGCCGTCCTGGATGTCGGCGTCAGCCGGGTGGACGGCAAGATCGCCGGTGACGTGGCCGCGGACGTGGCATCGGTGGCCGGTTTCGTGGCGCCGAATCCGGGTGGGGCAGGCCCGATGACCCGCGCGATGCTGCTGACGAACGTCGTCGTTGCCGCCGAACGGTCCGCCGGGCCGGCTGGGGCCCGGTAGGTTCTTCTCATGGTGGAGTGGTTCCACAGCAAGGACCTCAAGGAGATCCCGTTCCTGCTCGTCCTGGTTATCGAGATGGCCGCCCTGGCCTACGCGGCGGCCGCCCCGCAACACTGGTTGCGTGCCGTCGGTGGCATGGTCGCCGGAATGATCGTGGCAGGGGTGTTCCGGCTGGTGCTGGGCAACGAGCAGGCCGGCCTGCTGCGCGTCCGGAACCGAACGTTCGATGTCGCCTGCTACTGGGGCTTCGGGGTGCTGGCGGTCACCTTCGCCGTCGCGCTGCCGCAGCGCTGATCCCCAGCCGGTAATCTCGCCCTCATGACTACCCCCGTGAACGTCACAGTGACCGGCGCGGCCGGTCAGATCGGCTACGCCCTGCTGTTCCGTATCGCGTCCGGCCAACTGCTCGGCGCCGACGTCCCTGTCCGGTTGCGCCTGCTCGAGATCACGCCCGCGCTGAAGGCCGCCGAAGGCACCGCGATGGAGCTCGACGACTGCGCTTTTCCGTTGCTGTCCGGTATCGACATCACCGACGATGCCCGCGCAGCTTTCGACGGCGTGAACATCGCACTGCTGGTCGGAGCCCGGCCGCGCACGGCCGGCATGGAGCGCGGCGATCTGCTGTCGGCCAACGGCGGCATCTTCAAGCCCCAAGGTGAGGCGATCAACGCCGGCGCCGCCTCCGACGTCCGGGTGCTGGTGGTCGGAAACCCCGCCAACACCAACGCGCTGATTGCGGCATCGCACGCCCCCGACGTCCCGACCGAGCGGTTCACGGCCATGATGCGCCTGGACCACAACCGGGCGCTCACGCAACTGGCCAAGAAGACCGGCAGCACAGTCTCCGAGCTGTCGAAGGTGACGATCTGGGGCAACCACTCCGCAACCCAATACCCCGACATCGTGCACGCCGAAGTGGCCGGCAAGAACGCAGCCGAGGTCGTCAACGACCAGGCCTGGATCGAAAACGAATTCATTCCCACCGTTGCCAAGCGCGGTGCGGCGATCATCGAAGCGCGCGGCGCATCGTCGGCCGCGTCGGCCGCCAACGCCGCGATCGACCACGTCCGCGACTGGGTGAAGGGCACCGCCGACGGTGACTGGACCTCGGTAGGGATGGTCTCGGACGGCTCGTACGGGATCCCTGAGGGCCTCATAGCTGGATTCCCGGCTCGATCGGTCAACGGCGATTGGCAGATCGTTCAGGGCCTGGAGATCGACGACTTCTCTCGGACCCGGATCGACGCCTCGGTGGCCGAATTGGTCGGCGAGCGCGATGCGGTCAAGGAACTGGGCCTGATCTAATACTGCGTTTTCACCTAGAACCGGGTCTTGATCTGCGCTGCGCCGTCGGCACGTCTTAAATTTCACGGCAACATCACGATCCGCTGGTACGACGGTGCCGAATACCGCTCGCAAGTTCGTCCGCACCCGGCTGGAACCGGGGGGTGATCGGGGTGCGTGCGAGGCGGCGATGGCCACTGCCTGCGACGAACTCGCCCAGTCCCTGACCGATCGGCCTTGATTTGCATTGCGCCTGACCGGTCTCCCGAGTTCGGAAAGGTACGCAGAAATGAGCGATTCCACTCGACGAACATTCCTCCTGGTCGCAGGCGCCGGCGCAGCAGCGGCCGGTGTCGCCTCGATCGCGGCGCCAGCCGCGGCCGCGACTGCCTCGGCCTCGGCATCGGCATCGGCCAAGCAGGCCGACCGGAGCACCGAAGCCGGTCCCGCGCCGGACGCGCCACCGCTGGTGGCCTACGTCCAAGATGCCCAGAGCGGCGCCGTGGCGCTGATGGTGGGCGAGCAGGAAGTCATCGTGCACGACCGCGAACTGGTCGGTCGTCTGACCCGCGCGGCCGAAGGGAAGTAGCACGATGTCCTCCCACCGCGAAGCACCGGAAATCTCCAAGGATCCGGTAGCCGACAACACCGATGTGTACGCCTTCGTCAGCCCGGACCGCCCGGACACCGTGACGTTGATCGCGAACTTCATCCCACTCCAGCAGCCCAACGGCGGACCGAACTTCTTCGAGTTCGGCGACGATGTGCTCTACGAGATCCACATCTCCAACTCCGGGCACGCCCGAGCCGACATCAGTTACCAGTTCCGGTTCCAGACCAAGATCCGCAACCAGAACACGTTCCTTTACAACACCGGACCGATCACTTCCATCGGAGCCGCGACGTGGAACCGGCCGCAGTTCTACTCCGTAACTCGGGTCGTCCGCGGCCGGGACCACGGCTGGGACTGGGACGACCGGCACGCCCAGGGCACGGTGTTGGCGCAGCGGCTGACCGTGCCACCGGTCAACGTCGGGGTGCGCAGCACGCCGAACTACGCCGCCAATCTCGGCGGACCGGCAGTGCACTCGTTGCCGGGTGGTCGCACAGTGTTCGCCGGTCAGCGCGCCGAAGGCTTCTTCGTCGACCTCGGCAGCATCTTCGACCTCGGCACATTGCGCCCGTTCGAGGCTGCCCATCTGATTCCGTCGGCCAACGCGGTCGGCGTCAACGGCACCCAAGGCCTGAACGTGCACAGCATCGCGTTGCAGGTCCCGATCCGTGACCTGGCCCGGGGCGGCAAGACCCCGCACGACGTCCTCGACCCGGGTGCGGTCATCGGCGTGTGGGCGTCGGCGAGTCGCCGCAAGACCAAGATCTTCGATGCCGACGAGGGCAAGGCAGCGAGTTTCGGCCCGTACCAGCAGGTATCCCGGCTGGGTAACCCGCTGTTCAACGAGGTCATCGTTCCGATGGCAGCCAAGGACCGCTGGAACGCCGGCGACCCGCATTCCGACGGTGCCTTCGCCAAGTACGTCACCAAACCGGAGCTGGCCCGACTCTTGCCCGCGCTGTACCCCGGGGTGTTTCCGCACCTGGCGGCATACCCGAAGGATCGTGCAGACCTGAAGGCGATCCTGTTGACCGGAATTCCGAAGGGCGTCGTGACCGGATTCCAGAACAACACCGGGCCGGTGCTGGCCGACATGCTCCGCCTCAACCTGGCGGTGCCGCCGACCAAGACGGCTCCGAACCCACTGGGCCTGGTGGCTGGCGATGCGGCCGGATTCCCCAACGGCAGAAGGGTTTTCGACGATGTGGTCACAGTCGAGTTGCGGGCGATCGCCGGTCTGACGATCCCGCTGGTGGATCCCAGCTTCACGCCGGACGCGGCCACCTCGGCAATCTCAGACGGCACGTCGAACACCAACTCCGCCTACTTGACGGCATTCCCGTACCTGGGCACGCCGATGGGTGGCTACCAAACAATTCCGGCCAGTACGACTGGTCAAGTCGCGGTCTGAGGCCCGTGATGGAAGACAACAGCCATGCCGGGCAGGGCCCGGTACTGCTCGACATCGGCGGCGACATCGGCGCGTTGATCGTCACGATGCCTGCCGCGCTGGAAGGCATCGAGATCGAGATTCGCCCGACCGGATATGACTATTCCACCAGATCAGATCAGCATGATCACGGCCATGATCACAGCCACGATCACAGCCATGATCCCAGGCACGGCCACGGGCCGGCTCACCTGCCGCACGTGGCCGTGGTCGGCCGGCCGATGAAGGGCCGGGTTGTGCACTCCGCGGTGTTCGGTGAACTCGCCAGTGGACGATACGAGCTGTACGTGCGGCCGGACGGTCCGGTTCGGTTGACCGCGCAGGTCGCCGGCGGCGAGGTAACGGAGGCGATCTGGCCGACCTGAAAGGTTCGGGATCGTTACGCGGGCTGCGAACATGGTTGCCCGCGTGGACCGCGCAGATCAGGCTCAGGTCCATGCTGAGTTCTGTCGCGGTGCTGTCCGACATCCATGGCGTGCTCCCTGCCCTGGACGCGGTCCTCGGTGAACCCGATGTGATCGGAGCCGATCGCATCGTGCTCACCGGGGACATCGCGTCCGGCCCACAGCCGGTGCAGGTCCTCGACCGTCTCGTCGGGCTCGGTGCCAAAGTCGTCTGGGTGCGAGGCAACGCCGAACGTGAACTGGTGACGTTGGCTCGCGATGGCGGCATCCCCGTCGCGGACCCGATCGCCGGGTGGGCAGCGGCCCAGCTGCGTCCGGATCAGGTCGATCTGATGGATCGACTGCCGCACCCGGTGACCCTGGACGTCGCCGGATTGGGACCGGTGCTGTTCTGTCATGGCACGCCCCGCGATGACGATGAGGTGGTGCTCGTCGACACCCGGCTGGACAAGTGGGCTGAGGTGTTCCAAGACGTGCCGGAGGACGTGCAGACGATCGTGTGCGGGCACACGCACATGCCCTTCATCCGGCTCGTCGATGGTCGGATGGTCGTGAACCCGGGAAGCCTCGGGATGCCCTATGGGCGCGCCGGCGCGCATTGGGCACTGCTGCGGGACGGCGAACCACAACTCCGTCGCACCCGCTTCGACGTCGCTGAAGCATGCCGAACGATTACGGCTGGCTGTGATTATGAGGGCGTTGCCGAATGGGTCGAGGAATACCTGTACGCCCAGAACTCCGATGCCGACGCGATTCGGGCGTTCGGCCCGCGCGATGGCCGGTGAGTGAGTGCAGGGTCAGAACTCGTTCAGGACCGCCATCCGGAGCACGTCGAGCCCGACCCCACCGACGTCGAGGGCTCGACGGTGAAATGCCTTGAGATCAAAGGCAGCTCCCTCGCGGACGCGCATTTCGTCCCGCAACTGCAACCAGAGCCGCTCGCCGACCTTGTACGACGGCGCCTGCCCTGGCCAGCCGAGGTAACGATCCAACTCGAAGCGCAGCAAGCCCTCGGACATGTTGGCATGTGCACACAGGAACCGCCACGCCTTGCCGTAGTCCCAGGCACCACCGCCAACCTCCTCCGGTGCGGTGAAGCCGCAATGCACGCCGATGTCCAGGACCACCCGGGCCGCCCGCAGCGACTGCCCGTCGAGCAGGCCTAGCCGGTCGCCCGGGTCGTCCATGAATCCGAGATCGGCCATCAACCATTCGGCGTACAGGGCCCAGCCCTCGCCGTGACCGGAAACCCACGACGCCAGCCGGCGCCATGAGTTCAACAGGTCGCGCCGGTAGACGGTCTGCGCGACCTGCAGATGATGCCCCGGCACACCCTCGTGGTACACCGTGGTCCGCTCACGCCAGGTCGAGAACGCCGTGACTCCGTCCGGTACCGCCCACCACATCCGTCCGGGCCTGCTGAAATCGTCGGACGGCGCGGTGTAGTAGATGCCGCCGGTGCTCGTCGGTGCGATCTTGCATTCCAGTCGGCGAATCGGCTGCGGGATGTCGAAATGGGTGTCGGCCAGCGCGCCGATCGCAGCGTCGGACGTTTCCTGCATCCATTGCTGCAGGGCCGCGGGACTGGGCAACTGTCGAGCGGGATCGGCGTCGAGAATTGCGATCGCCTCGGCGACGGAGGCACCCGGCTTGATCTGATCGGCGGTCTCGCGCATCAAGGCCGTGATACGGGCCAGTTCTGCCTGACCCCACGCGTAGGTTTCCTCCAGATCCACCGCGGCGCCGAGGAAGGTTCGCGAGAACAGCTGGTATTTCTCACGGCCGACGGCGTCCCTTTCCGGGGCGAGGGCCAGCAGCTCGTCGGCGAGGAAGTCGTGCAGGGCTTGATATCCGGTCTGCGCAGCGTGACTGGCACGGTCCAGATCGGCCAGCAGGGACGCGGGCAGGTCGGTGTCATCGGCATGCGCGCCGGCCACGTACTTGGCGAAGAATCCGTCCTCGCCGAGGTTTGCCTGGCATTGCGCTATACATGCGCGGACCTGCCGGACTGCGGATATGTCGCCGCGCGAGGCAGCCAATCGCAACGAGGCGATGTAGCCCTCGATCGCATCCGGAACGGCGTTGAGGCGGGTCCCCACCGTGGCCCAGTCCGCTTCGGTACCGGTCGGCATCAGGTCGAACACCGCCCGCAGACCTTGGACCGCGCAGGCGATGTTGTTCAGGTCCGACAGGTCGGCCCCGATTTCGTGCAGTTCGAGGGCAAGCTCGCCGCGCTCGGTCATCGCCGCGATCGAGACCCTGTCGATGTCGTCGACCGGTGACAGCGCGGCGAGCTTGGCCAGGTTCTGTGCGATCAAGTCGTCGACGGCATCCAGGCCGGCGGGGGACAGGTCAGGCATCTTCGCGTCGTGACCGGAAAGCCCGATGCTGGTCGCCATCAACGGATCCAGATCGGCTTGCGCGGCCAGAAATGATTCGGCGAGCGCGTCGACCGCGGTCGGGGTTCGCCCGGTAGTGCCAACAGCCTTGTCAGTCATGGTTGACGAACGTAGTCCCCGGCTTGGTCGCGGCCAACCCGGCGGCGCCAACCCGGATCGGGCGCCTTAGTAGGCTTGGGGTCGAGATTCGTCGTGCACGCGTCGCTATTGGCAGCATTGTTGAGGCAATTCGGAGAGGCAGTCGATGTCCAAGATCAAGGTGGTAGGAACCGTCGTCGAGCTCGACGGGGATGAAATGACCCGCATCATTTGGCAGTTCATCAAGGACCGCCTGATCCACCCGTACCTCGACGTGAACCTCGAGTACTACGACCTCGGTATCGAACAGCGTGACGCCACCGACGACCAGGTGACCATCGACGCGGCCAACGCGATCAAACGGCACGGCGTCGGCGTGAAATGCGCCACCATCACCCCGGACGAGGCGCGGGTGGAGGAGTTCGGCCTCAAGCACATGTGGCGCTCGCCGAACGGGACGATCCGCAACATCCTCGGCGGCGTCATCTTCCGCGAGCCGATCATCATGTCCAATGTGCCGCGACTCGTGCCGGGCTGGACCAAGCCGATCGTGGTCGGCCGTCACGCGTTCGGTGACCAGTACCGAGCCACCGACCTCAAGGTGCCCGGCGAAGGCACCCTGACGCTCACCTTCACGCCGAAGGACGGCAGCGAGCCCATCGAGCTCAACGTCTTCGACTTCCCAGGCGGCGGAGTCGCGCTGGCGATGTACAACCTGGACGACTCGATCCGCGACTTCGCCCGCGCGTCGCTGCGCTATGGCCTGGACCGCAAGTACCCGGTTTACCTGTCGACGAAGAACACCATCCTCAAGGTCTATGACGGCCGTTTCAAGGACATCTTCGCCGAGGTGTTCGAGGCCGAGTTCAAGGCCGACTTCGAGGCGGCCGGGATCACCTACGAGCACCGGCTGATCGACGACATGGTCGCCGCGTCACTGAAGTGGGAGGGCGGCTACGTCTGGGCCTGCAAGAACTACGACGGTGATGTGCAGTCCGACACCGTGGCGCAGGGCTTCGGTTCGCTCGGCCTGATGACCTCGGTGCTGATGACCCCGGACGGCCAGACCGTCGAGGCCGAGGCGGCACACGGGACGGTCACTCGGCACTACCGGCAGCACCAGCAGGGCAAGCCCACCTCGACGAACCCCATCGCGTCGATCTTCGCGTGGACCCGGGGACTGGCGCACCGCGGCAAGCTGGACAACACGCCTGAGGTCACCAGGTTCGCCGAGACCCTCGAGCGGGTGTGTGTCGAAACGGTCGAGGGCGGCCAGATGACCAAGGACCTGGCGCTGCTCATCTCGAAGGAAAGCCCGTGGCTTACCACGGAGGACTTCCTCGATGCGATCGACACCAACCTGCAGAAGGCGATGGCATAGCCCGACCGCGGCCTCGAAGGCTCGGATGCCGGCCGTCGAACGCATCGGGTCCGGTCGGCCGCTGGTGTTGATGCACGGGGTAGGGACCTGACTTGCTCTCGGTACTGACTGCCAACGTCAACGGAATACGAGCTGCGCATCGGCGTAATGGTCTGGCTTGGCTGGCGGCCCAGGACGCCGACGTGTTGTGCTTGCAAGAGGTCCGAGCCGACGAGGCACAACTGGCCGCGGTGCTGGCCGACAGCGGCCTTTCCGGCTATCACATCGCAGGGGCCCCGTCGCAGCTCGCCGGGCGAGCGGGCGTCGCCGTGCTCACCCGACATGCTCCGGCGGGCGTTCGATCCGGGTTCGGTGAGTTCAGCACATCCGGGCGGTGGGTGGAGGTCGACCTTGATGTCGACGCGGGAACCGGGGACGCTCCGTTGACCGTGGTGTCGGCCTACGTGCACACCGGCGAGGCCGGAACCGACAGGCAGGCCGAGAAGTTCCGCTTTCTCGATGCGATGACCGTGCGGATGGGCGAGTTGGCTGCGCGTTCAGCGGCCGGCGCCGGCGAGGCACTGATCACCGGTGATTTGAATGTCGCGCACCGCCAGGAGGACCTCAAGAACTGGAAGGGCAATCTCGGCAAGGCAGGTTTCCTCGAGGACGAACGGGCTTATTTCGACAGGTGGTTCACTGCCGGTTGGACCGATCTGGGACGACATCACGGCGGCGAAGGGCCGGGGCCATACACCTGGTGGTCCTGGCGCGGCAGGGCATTCGATGTCGACTCAGGTTGGCGGATCGACTATCTACTGGCGACGCCGCGGCTGACCGCACGCTTGGTGAAGGTGGAAGTCGGCCGGGCCGCCAGCTATGCGCAGCGATGGAGCGATCACGCCGCCGTCACCGCCTGGTTCGACTAAGCGACCCGATTGTGCAACATCGTCCGGCGTGGCACCGGAGAATGTTGCACGATCGGTTAGGCCATGAGCTTCAGGCGTGATGAGCCGTCGGGATTGGGGCGTAGCTCGATCCGGTCGGCGATGCGCGCCTTCAGTTCCGCGACGTGGCTCACCAGGCCGACCGAACGTCCGCCGAGCCGCAACGAGTCCAGTACCCCGAGTACTTCGTCCAGCACTTCGGGGTCGAGCGTCCCGAATCCCTCGTCGATGAACAGGGTGCCGAGGTCGACACCGCCTGACTCGGACCGCACCACGTCGGCCAGCCCGAGGGCCAACGCGAGCGACACGTAGAAGGTCTCACCGCCGGAAAGTGTCCCCGGGTCGCGGGGCCGGCCGGTCTGCAGGTCGAGGACCAGTAATCCCAATCCGGATCGGGCATTTCCGGTTCGGTTACTGGTGTGTTCCAACTGGTACCGGCCACTGGAGATACGCCGAAGCTGGGCATTGGCCGCAGACACCACCTCGGCGAACCGGCGCACCAGTACATAGGTCGCGAGTTCCATTCGTAGCTGGTTGTCCCCGAGGCCGGCCACCAGGTTGCCGATCCGGATCGCTGCGGCGGTGGCGGCGAGTACGGTCGCTGCGTCAGCCAGCGCCTTGGCAAACCACTCGGCATGCCGCCGGCCATCGGCGTTACGTTCGTGGGCCGCTCCGAACAGCCCGGCTGCTTCCCGCTCGGCGGCCTCGGCCTCGCGCACCGTCGTCGTCAAGGTATCGATGCGAGGCAGCTCGCCGTCCAACGCGGCGTCGGTCACCTCGGGCTCCTCGAGCTTCGCGTGCACCGCCGACCATCGGTCCTCGAAGTCACGAATCCGCTTGCGTAGCAGGGCAATCTCACTGCTTACTCGCCTGGCTTGCTGCCAATCCTGCTGATCGGCGAACTCCGTCGAACGAAGCGCCTCGGCGAACGCGGCGCCGCAATCGAGCGCGGCCCGGACGGCATCGGCCAGCAGGCTGGTTGCCTCTGCCGCGGCGTCCAGGGCCACCACCGCGGCGGTGATCGCTGCGATCCGGTCCGCAACCGTGTCGAAGCCAGCTCGGGCCGCCAAGACCGCCCGCTCATCGCGCATGATCTGCTTGCGCAGCGTGCCAGATCGCTCGTTCAGCGTCGCGGTCTCGACGTTCGCCTGCTGGACCAGGTCGGTCAGCTCCAACTGGCGCTGCGCAATCTCGGCCAGCTCGGTCTCGAGCGCACCGATGCGTTCGCCGGCGGCCACGCACGCGGCCATCGATTCAGACAGCTGATCGACCTTGGACTGTGCCATTTCAGGGCTGAGCTGGTCGGCGGCAATCTGAAGGTCAGTCAGCGCGCGGCGTTGCTCCTCGAGCTGCCGGCGACAGTTCTCGGCGGTGTCGCGCAACCGGCTGAATTCCGCTTCAGCGGCATCGACGTCGTCCTGACTGACATGGTTGCGGCCAGGGCTGGCCGGCTGCGGATGCTCGACAGAGCCGCACACCGCGCACGGGTCGCCGGACTTCAGCGCCAGCCCCAGTTCGCCGGCGATGCTCGCGACCCGGGTGGTCCGCAGCACCGACAGTCTGTGTTGGTGCTGCTCCAAAGCGCTCAACGCCGCGATGGTGATCTGCTCCTCTTCGGCGGCGATTCGGGCTGCCTCGACGGCCTGCTGCGCTGCGCCGAGCCGGTGCCGGGCGCGCGACAGCTCCTGTGCAGTCGATTCAGTTCTGGATGCAGTGATGGCCAACGTTTCTCGTTCGGTGGCCAGGTCGTTCAACATCTGGGGTAGCGCCTTGACCTGCCCGGTGGCCTGGGCGATCGACGACTTCAATTCGGCGATCGTCGCCGTCACGGTGTCATGCTCGGTATGCAACGCGGCCAGGCCACGCTCCCGGCTGGCTGCGTCGGCCAGCGTGCCCAATGCGGTGCGCTGATCTCCGGCAGCCGAACGTAGCGCGGTTTCGTCGCTGCTCATCAGCTCATCTGGCAGTGCGCGCCGTGCGCGTTCGTCGAGTTTGCGTGCTTCATCGGAGCGCGCGATTGCCTTTTCCAGGGCTTCGGCGCTGCCCACAACGGCAAGTGCGCGCTCGGCTGCCGCGAGCACCGCGCGGTCGGCGGTGACTTCGGCGGCGGATCCAGCCAAAGCGTCGCGCTCGGCACGCAGGGCATCTCTGCGAGCCCGTCGGCGGTGCAGATCCTGGGCGTTGCGCAGTGCTGCTTCGGCGGCCGCTCGGGTGAGCTCGGCAGCGGCCGACACCGATTGCCACTCCCGTTCGGTTGCCGAGAGCGCGGTGACAATGTCGGTGACCACGGCCGTCGCTGCCTCAGCCTCACCGGCCTCGAGGTGCTGGCAGAGCTGGGCGGCGGTGGTCTCGTCGACCCCGGCGGCTCCGATGAAGGCATGCATGGCTCGCTGCACTGCCCCGGCTGCTGCGGCGCGGCGCTGCTCGGCATCCCGACGCCCCTCGATCAACCGGGACTGCATGCCGGCCAGCACTTCGGTGCCGAAGAGCCTTTGCAGCAAGGCCTTCTTGTCGTCGGTCTTTGACTGCAGGAACTGTGCGAATTCCCCCTGCGGCAGTACGACGGTCTGCACGAACTGGGCATGAGTGAGCCCGATTGCGCGGGTGATCTCGTCCTCGGCGTCGCCAAGGTTGGCCGACAGCAACTCACCGGACTCAGGATTCATGCGGTCCTCGTCGACGGTGCCGAGTCGCCAGACCTTCACGGTCATGTGCGCCGTGGTCGTCCCGCTGCCACGCTTCTTCTGGCGCTGATAGCTCGGCGTGCGGCGGATCCGATACACCCCCCTGTGCGTTTCGAAGACCAGCTCGGCGATCGGCTCGGTGCCCGGCGGTGCGTGGTCGGACTTCATCCGTTCCACCACCGCCGAGGACTGGGCAACCTTGCCGTACAAGGCGAAACTGATCGCGTCGATGATGGTGGACTTGCCGGAGCCGGTGGGGCCTTCCAGCAGGAACAGTCCGCTTTCCCCGAGCCGGGAGAAGTCGATGTCGACCCGGTCGGGGAACGGCCCGATGGCGGTCAGAGACAGCCGATGCAGCTTCATCGTGCGCTGCCCAGCTCTGCCGTCGCCTCGGCGAACGCCCTTTCGAACAAGGCCAACTCGCGGTCATCTGCCATTACGCCGGTGACGTGTTCGATGAAGTCGGCGGCCAGCTCGCGCGGAGTCAGGGAACCGATCTCGACGCGGCCCTGCGCACCGATCTCACCCAAGCCGGTCGGGATGTGCAGAACCTGCAGGATGTGCGGGAACCGCGACTTGATTCGGTCGAAAAGTTGCTCGGGACGGCTCCGGTCGGTGACGGTGATTCGTAGCCAGTCGCCGGTGTGGGCCTCCAGCGCGGGATCAGCAAGCAGGTGTTCGAGCTCACCGACGAGTTCGGCCATCGGCCGGGGCTGGGTCAGCGCCGATGCGGTGATGGTCACTGTGCCATCGGCCGCGAGGTCGACGAGACTCGCTGACTTGGCGTGTTCCCGTTCGGAGAACGAGTACCGCAACGGCGATCCGGAGTACCCGAGCACGGTGGCGCCGGACGAGCGGGGCTGTTGGGCGCCGTGCAGGTGGCCCAGGGCCACGTAATCGATGCCGTCGAAGGTATCGGCCGCGATGCTGTCCACGCCGCCGACCGCGATCGAGCGTTCGCTGTCGCTGACGGCGCCACCGACCACGAAGGCATGGGCCACGACCACCGACCGGGTCCCGGCCGGCCGTGCGGCCAGGTCCTGACGAACCCGGTGCATCGCGGCGCTCATCACGGCCTGATGTGATCTGGCCAGCGGTGTGTCGTCCGGGCTGAGGACGGTGCGGGCGGCGTCCGGGTCCAGATACGGCAGCGGGTAGACGGCCACGTCGGAAACCATCACAGGTAGCCCGACGCCGTCCAGGGCGGTGCGAATGTGGAGCCGCTCGGTGAACAGTCGGGACCCGAATCCGAGCCGGATTGCGGAGTCGTGGTTGCCGGCCGTGACGATCACCGTGGTGTGCCGGGTCAGCTCGGCCAGCACATCGGCCAGCAGCGTCACCGCCTCGACGGGAGGCACCGCTCGGTCGTACACATCACCGGCCACGATTACCGCATCGACGGCTATGCCGTCCAGCGGATCGGAGACCAGTCGGCAGATTTCGCCCAGCACGGTCCGCTGGGCATCGAGCAGGTCAACACCGTGCAAGGTGCGACCGAGATGCCAGTCGGAGGTGTGCAGGAACCGCATACCAAAAAGCTACAAGCGTCGTCCGACAAAACCGGTCCACCGCGCGGGGAGCGGGGTGTGAGGGTCAACAAACAACCGGCGAAGCCCCATAACTACCGCGGGCGCCGTCCACAGAACCGCCTCAACTGAATGGGACCGGGGCAGGCACCGAGCTCAGCAGCTCCCGAGTTGTGGCCATGCCCCAGTCGTCCAAGGCGGCGATCCGGTCGGACGAGCCACGCAGGCCACCGACGGAACGGATGTATTCGGCAAGGGCCTGCCGGTTCTCGACCTCGGGCCGGACGATCAGGCAGTCCGGGTCGTTCACCCAGAACCGGCCGTGCTGCCAGGACCTGCCGATGCTGGTCGCGATCGCGGCCCGGCCGCTGGGCTTGGACATGTCGTTGTTCGCCGGCTCGAACCGCGGCCCGGTGTCCGGGCTGACCCTCATCGCGTCGACCTTGCCGACCGATGCCAGGCTCGGCGCACCGCAGCCCAGCAGGTACGACTCGCCGATGCCGGCCCGGATCAGATCCAGGCCGAGCCGATAGGCGGCGACGGCGGACACATCGTCGTGCCGGGCACCGTCCAGCGCCGCGCCGTAAATGAAATCGGTCTTGAAGAAATCGAAGCCGAGGTCGGTGAAGTGCCCGAAGACCTCGGCCAGATAAGCCTGAAATCCGGGATGGGTGGTGTCCAGGCCGAACGTGGTCTGGTTCCAGTTCTCATTCGCCCAGGCCGGCTCGTCCGGACCGCCGATGATCCATTCCGGATGTTCGGCGAACACCCGCGACTTCGATCCGGCCAGGAACGGCGCGATCCAGATTCCCGCCCGCCGCCCGCTGTCCTTGATCCGCGCCACGACATCGGCCAGCGAGTCGAATCGGTCGGACAGGGTGAGCCAGTCGCCGATCTCGGTCTGATACCCGTCGTCGAGCTGCACGACGTCAACCGGCAGGTCCGCGGCGGCGATCGCGTCGATGTTCTCGAACATGTCGTTCTGAGTGACGTCGGTGAAGTAGTGGTACCAGGAGGACCAGATCGTCGGGGCGGGCTGGATCGCGGTTCCGCCGGCAGCCGTTGCGAACCGGGTCCCGAATTCCCCTAACGCGCCGACCAGATCGCGATTGTCCTCGGTGACGCTCACCGCCCCGTCCGCGGTGATCTGCAAGGACGTACCCGTCAGCCTGGCATGGATTCGCGGTACGGACTCAGCCGCCGTGTCGGCCGCGATGACCGTGACCGGAGCGCCGTTGCCGGGCTCGACCGCGAGCAGGCCTTCACCGCTGAACGAACCATCCGGCGGCGCCGGTCTGGTGCCGCCGTAGTCACCCCGGTAGGACGACTCGCTCGGTGCGCGCCACGGCCGGTCGGTGAGCCGGTAGGTCATCGACGGCGACCAGGACTGCCAACCTTCTTCATAGATTGTGCCCTGCTCAGGATCGGTCTCGATGGTGAGGATGTGCTCGAAGCCCATTGAGTTGTCAGCCCTTGCTCGCGCCCAGTGTCAACCCGGCTATGAACTGGCGCTGCAGCACGAGGTAGACGATCAGGGTGGGAATCACCGTGATGATGGCTCCGGCCGCGATCAGGTTGTCATTGGACACGAACTGGCCTTGCAGGTTGTTGATGGCGGTAGTGATCGGCAGCCGATCACCCCGTGACACCAACAGCAGTGCCCAGAAGTAGTCGTTGTAGACCCAGATCACCTCGAGGGTGCCCAGCGCCGCGAGAGCAGGTCGGCACAGCGGCATGATGATCTGCGCGTACTGCCGCCATGCACTGGCACCGTCGACCAGCGCGGCCTCGGTCAGGTCGGTCGGCAGCGCCTTCATGTAGTTGCTCAGGACGAACGTGCAGAACCCCAATTGGAATGCGGTGTTCGCCGCGATCACGCCGAAGTAGGTGTTCAACAGGTCGCCAGAGTCGCTGACCGACAGCGGTAGCGGCGTGTGCTTGAACAGTTGGAACAGCGGCGCGGCCAGGATCTGCGGCGGCAGCAGGTTGCCGGCGGTGAAGAGAATCAGCAGCGTCACGTTGAACTTCCAGTTGAACCGCGAGACCGCAAAGGCCACCATCGACGCCAGAATCAGCGTGAGCAACACCGACGGGATGGTGATGATCGCCGAGTTCTTGAACGACGTCGCGAAGCCGCCCTGACTCCACGCGTCGGTGAAGTTCTTGAAGTTGAACGGCCCCGCGAACGACAGGTAACCGTGCTTGATCGTGGACTGTTGCGGTCGCAGCGCGGTGTAGAAACCCCACAGCAACGGGATCAACCAGATGACTGCCATCACGATCAGGAACAGGTGGGTGCCATACCGCGGCCGGCGACGGCGGCCGGACGAATGATCCGAGGCCGTCGGGGCCATCGGGTCGTCGGCGCGCTCGATGGACAGCGTGCTCATAGGTCCGCACCCTTCCGAAAGACTCGACTCAGGTACCACACGATCGGAACCAGCGACACGATCATCAGCACTACCGCGATCGCTGAACCAACCCCGATGTCCTGCCCCTCACCGATCAGGTTGCGCACGATGAGGGCGCTGAGCAGTTCGAGACCGTTCTGGCCCTTGTTGATCACCCAGACGATGTCGAAGGCACGCAACGCTTCGATCAAGGTGATGACGACTATGACGATGTTGATAGGTCGCATCGACGGAAAGACCACCCGCCAAAAGCTCTGCCAGGCGCTGGCACCGTCGAGTGAGGCCGCTTCTTTCAGGGACGGGTCGATGCCCTTCAACCCCGCTAGGTACAAGATCATCACGTATCCGGCGTGTTTCCAGGACGCTGCAACGATGGCCGCCCAGATGTTGATCTTCGAGTCGCCCAGCCAGTCCGTGGCGTTCGAGTGACCTGCGGTCCCGAGCACGCCGTTGAGCAGACCGTAGTCACGGTCGTAAATGAGCCGCCAGATGATGCCGACGAGCGCGAGCGAGAGCATCACCGGTGTGAAGAAGATGCTCTGGTAGATCCGGCTGCCCTTGATCTGCTGGTCGAGCAGGACAGCCAGCAACAATCCGAAGGGCGTCGCGATGATCGCCAACGCGAGCAGCCATTCGACGTTGTGTTGCACCGCGGGCCAGAACGGTGTGTACGTGTTCACGACGTAGTTGTAGTTCTGAATGCCGGCGGGCTTGATGTCGTTCAGTTTGATGCCGTCCCAACGGGTGAACGACAGCGCCACCGACGCGAGCGTCGGTAGCCAGATCAACACGAGCTCGATCAAGGTCGGGATCGCGACCATGACGAACAGAACCGTCTTGTCGCGCTTGGTCAAACGTGGCGTATGCCGGCGCCGGCCCGGAGTCGTGTCCGAGCCGGCGCTAGTGGTGGAAGCCATTGCCGTCCTACGGGTTGGTCCTGGGAATTGGCATTACGGGTTGGCGAACAGTTGCTTGGCCTGTGCCTCGACTCCGGAGGTGTCGAAGGTGCCGTTCTGGATGAACTTCTGCAATGCAGGAATCATCACGTTACTGGCGAAGGTCGGCAAGCTGTCCCGGTCCAGGAACTGCGAAACCTGCTTGGCCGCGCCGATGAACTGCGTCGCCTTCTTCTGCAGGTCGGTGTAGCCGGTCGTGTTCGCGTCCTTGGCCGTAGCGACGTCGGCCTTGTTGCTCCCCAGATAAGTCATCTGAGCGGCACCGGTGCCCAAGTAGCTCAGCAGGTCGATTGCGGCCTGATTGCCGGCGCCCTTCTTCGACATCATGAACCCGTCGATGGGCGCCTCGACGGCGTCCTGTCCGTTGGCGGGATCGATCGCGGGGAACGGGAAGAAGTCCAGGTCTGCTGCCGCCGCGCCGGTGAGCTGCGCCGCGATCTGGTCGGACCCGATGACGTACATGCCGGCCTTCTTGCTGCCGATCGCATCGGCGGCGTCCTGCCACTTCCGGCCGAGCGCACCCGCTTGGTGGTAGGGCATCGACTCCTTCCAGGTGTCGAATACCTTCTTGACCTGGTCGGAGTTCCAGGACTGCTTGTGCGCCATCAGGTCGACGTGGAACTGGTAGCCGTTGATGCGCATGTTCAGATAGTCGAAGGTGCCCATCGCAGGCCAACCGTCGGATTCGGCGAACGCGATGGGGATCAGGCCGTCCTTCTTCATCTGCTTGGCCAATGCGATGTAGGCGTCCCAGGTGGTGGGGACCTGGTAACCCTTCTCGGCGAACAGGCCCTTCTTGTAGAACACCGCCCACGGATAGGTCACCCACGGAACCAGGTACTTCTTGCCGTCGGCGGCGGTGGATGCCTGCGCGATCGAATCGGGGAAGTTCGGCGAGATCTTCGTCCAGACCTCATCCAGCGGAGCTACCACGCCCTTCTCGGCATAGAACTTCATCCGGAATCCGGAGAACCAGGTGAACACGTCGTCCGGGCTGCCGTTGAGGTAGTTGGTGATGTTGTTCTGGAAGTCATTGTGGGCGACCGTGTTGACCTTCGCCGTGTCACCGGACTTGCTCTGAAAGGCCGAGATCACACCGGCAAAGGCGGTCTTGGGAGCCGCGTCGGAGTAGTTGGAGCCGACCGTGGTGGTCTTGGATCCCGAACTGCTTCCACTGCTGGTTTTGTTGCTCGATCCGGTGCATGCGGCGAGCAGCGGCGCCGCAGCCACGCCCGCGGCGCTGACGCCGAGTCCCTTCAGGACGGTTCGGCGGCTGAGTCCCGACTCAGAACCGAGCGGGGACGGCGCAGACTCTTGCGGTGCCATTGGTCCTCCTGGATAGATGCATGTGGAGCGATCACCCGCCCTCACAGAAGTAACCATCATTCAGCAGAATCAAACGTCGAAAGTCAAGGGTGAATAGCCTAGAACCCGGACCTGCGTACTAATTTGTTAACCAGACGGGCTTGTCTGCCGAACATGTGGTATCGCCTCTGTTTAGTTCTGTGCGTTTGGCCAGGTTTCGGTGGCGGCAAACCGCACATCGAAGTTCCGGTCGTCAGACCAGCGGGTGGGTGCCGGGCATCGCGGTCGCGGTGAACGCGTCAGGTGCTGCGAACTCGTGCTCGCGGAAGGCCTGCGTCACCTGGCCCGCGGCATGCCACGCGCGATCGGCATCGATCAGGGCGATGACGCAGCCCCCGAAGCCGCCGCCGGTCATCCGGGCGCCGTATGCGCCGGAGGACTCGAGCACCTCCGCGGCGAGGTCCACCTCTGCGACGGTGATCTCGAAGTCGTCGCGCATGCTCGCGTGACTGGCCGAAAGCAACGGCCCGATCTCGCGGACCTGGCCGCGGCGCAGCAATTCGGCCACCGCCAGAGTGCGATCGTTCTCGGTGACCACGTGCCGGGTGCGGCGGGCCAGCAGTGCGTCATCCAGCCTCGCCAGTGCGGCCGGCAAATCGCTCATCGACACGTCGCGTAGCGCGGCAACGCCCAGTCGTCGGGCGGCCTCGTCGCAGGACGCTCGCCGCTGCGCGTAATGGCCGTCGGTGAGCTGATGCGGTGCGCGCGAGTTGACCACCAGCAAGGTAAGCCCCGACTCGGCAAGCGAAAACCGAACCGGTTCGACGTCCAGGCTGCGCATGTCGCACAGCAGGACGTGATCGCGCTGGCCGAAGACCGACGCCAACTGATCCATGCCACCGTTGGGCAAGCCCACGAAGTCGTTCTCCGACTGGCGGGCGACCGAGACCAACTCGGCACGATCCAGACCGAGCCCGGCCAGGTCGTTGACGGCCGCTGCAACCGCGCACTCCAGGGCGGCCGATGACGACAGGCCGGCGCCGGCAGGGACGTCGCCATCGACCGAGATCGAGATGCCGGGGACTCGATGGCCCCGCTTCTGCAAGGCCCAGATCACCCCGACCACGTAACTTGCCCAGCCCTCATCGCCGGTGAGCACGCCGGGCTCGGCGTCAGCCAGGCGCACCAGCACCGAATCGGTCCGCTGTGCTGAACTCACCTCGACGGTGTCGTCGTCCCGGCCGACTGCGAGGGCATTGCAGCCCTGGACGATCGCCATCGGAAGGCAGAAGCCCTCGTTGTAGTCAGTGTGTTCGCCGATCACGTTGACCCGGCCGGGCGAGCGCCAGCGCACCGTGCGACTCATCGGCCGGCCTCGCTCTGCACTCTCTGCGCGAACGTCCAGGCGTCGGCCACCATCTGCTGCAGCGTCCGACTCGGCTGCCAACCCAGTTCGATGCGGGCCAGCTCGTTCGAGGCGATCAGTACCGCCGGGTCACCAGGACGCCGGTCAGCCTCCACAGCCGGTGTCGGCCGTCCGGTCACCGACCGGACGGTTTCGGCGACCTCGCGGACCGACGCGCCAGTTCCGGAACCGAGATTGCAGATCAGATGTCCGGCGTCCGTCTCGGTGTGCTCGACAGCCCGCAGATGCGCGTCGGCCAGATCGATGACGTGGATGTAGTCCCGCACGCAGGTGCCGTCCGGCGTGGGGTAGTCGGTGCCGTTGATTTGCAGGGTTTCCCGCTGCCCGGCAGCGACCTGCAACGCGATCGGAATCAGGTGCGTCTCGACCGCGTGCCGCTCGCCGAGCCAGAAACGGTCACCGAGCAGGGCACCGGCGACATTGAAGTAGCGAAGGCTGACCGCCGAGAACCCGTACGCACGCACGTACGAGGTGAGCATGTGGTCCACCGCCAGTTTGCTGGCACCGTACGGGTTCGTCGGCCTGGTCGGCGCCGTCTCGAGGATCGGAGCCGATTCCGGTTCGCCATAGGTCGCCGCGGTCGAGGAGAACACGATCCGCCCGACATCGTGGCGGCGCATCGATTCCAACAGCGCGAGAGTCCCCGAGACGTTGTTGTCCCAATACAGCTGCGGAGCTGCGACCGATTCGGACACCAGGGATTTCGCGGCGAAATGCAGGACAGCGTCAAACGATGTCCTGTCGAAGACCGCATCGGTGTCGGTGATGGACGCCTGGACGAATTCGGCTCCGGTGGGTACGGCATCGGCGTGACCGGTCGACAGATCGTCCAGAACGGTGACCTGATGACCTGAACGGAGCAGTTCGGCGGCGACGACGCTTCCCACGTAACCGGCACCACCGGTTACCAGCACCTGCATGGAGTTCACGTTCCTTGTCGTTCGATTGGGCTCGATTGCGTTCGGACGGCACTCGATTCGCGACTCGACTGCCCTCAGCGTGAGACGCCGACCCTACACTCGACGCATCCGGCGAACGCTGGGCGAAACGAGCGAGGGACGAACCCCTGCATGAACGGAACCGTGTTCAACGTCCTTGTCGTGCTTGCGCTGATCGTCATCGAAGGCCTGTTCGTAGCGGCCGAGATCGCCCTGGTCTCGCTGCGTGAGGGGCAGGCCAAGGCGATGGCCGAGGGCGGCCGCCGAGGGGAAGCCGTCGCCCGGCTGCTGTCGGACCCGAATCGATTCCTCGCTGCCGTGCAGGTCGGTGTCACCTCGACCGCTCTGCTGTCCTCGGCGTTCGGTGCGGTCACGCTGTCAAAGACCGCGAAGGACACTTTGGTCCAGCACGGTATGGGCAAAACGCTTGCCTCCGTCATCGGTATCGTCGGTGTGACGCTGGTGATCTCGTTCGTCACGCTGGTGCTGGGTGAACTGGCGCCCAAGCGGCTGGGCCTACAACGGCCCCAGGGCACGGCGCTGATCTTCGGAAGGTTCCTGGATCGGATGGCCACCGTGCTGCGGCCGGTGATCTGGCTGCTGTCGATCTGCACCGACGCGGTCGTCCGGATGCTCGGCGGCGACCCGAATGCCGGTCGCGACATGATCAGTGAGGAAGAACTGCGCGGGCTGGTGGCGGCACACGAGTCGCTGTCCACTGACGAGCGGCGCCTCATCGACGACGTGTTCGCGGCCGGGGAACGCTCGGTAAGCGAGGTCATGATCTCGCGCACCGAAGTGACCTTTCTGGAAGGTGGGCTCACCATCAGCCGCGCGGTCAAGCTCGCCTCGGACTCACCGCACTCTCGCTACCCGGTGGTCGGGGAGGGCAACGATGACGTGCTGGGTTTCGTGCACATCCGCGACCTGATCCTGGGCGCCCCGGGCATCGATCCGTCAACCGACCGCTCGCGGGTGGTCGCCGACCTGGTTCGCGAGATCAAGGTGCTGCCCGGATCGAAGAATGTCCTCGCCGCATTGAGCGAGATGCGTCGCGAAGGGCATCACATGGCGATCGTGGTGGACGAATACGGCGGCACCGACGGCATCGTCACGCTGGAGGATCTGATCGAGGAAGTCATCGGCGACATCCGCGACGAGTACGACAGCGACGCCGCATCAGCGCGCCGGCTCACCGGTGGTGTCGTGGAGGTGGACGGCCGGTGCAACCTCGACGAGTTCGAGGAGTTCAGCGGCATCGAGCTCCCGGAGGGCCCGTATGAGACCGCTGGTGGCTTCGTGATGGCCAGGCTCGGCGCGATGCCCAGGGTCGGCGACCAGGTCACCATCGACGGCTACGTCCTGCGAGTCCTCGAGGTGGACGGACGGCGGGCGTCCCGGCTGCGGGTGGAGCCGGTGCCCGATTCGCAGGTGGAATCCCCGGCCTAGGCCGCGTCCGGTGTATACCGCCTGACCGGACGGTTACATCCGCGTCATTCCTTTCGGAATCTCGTCCAACCCCCTGGCGGTTTCGTCCGGATCGTTCGATGATGGGAATCAGACCACCTGTTCGCCGACGTTGGGTTTACACCGTGCTATTCGGCCAAATCGCGCTTCGCGGCGCACATCTTCGAATCCCGATCTCGGCGGTTGTTGCCGGCGCGCTGGCGCTGGTACTGGCGGTCGGACCGGTCACCGGACGCGGGTCAGCGGTGTCGGCGATGGATCGTCCGCCGGCGCCGAGCACGTCTGCGGCGTCGATGCCTTCCGGACCGCAGCAGCCGCAGGTCGTCATCGGTGCCATCCCCATCCATCCGTACAAGATCGTCACGGTCGCCGCGCGCACCCCGGCGCCCACCCAGCCACCGGCCATCGCGCCGACCGGTGTCGACGCGCTCGGCATCCCGATTCTCGTGCTGGAGGCCTATCACCGCGCCGCAGACCGGCTCGCCGTCCTGCAGCCGAGCTGTCATCTGCCCTGGTGGTTGCTCGCCGGGATCGGCCACACCGAGTCCGGGCACGCCGAGTCCGGCCGCCTGTACGCCGACGGCACCACCCGTGGCCAGATCCTCGGCCCGATCCTCAACGGCGGAATAGCCGGCGACTCGGTCATCACCGACACCGACCATGGCGTTCTGGACGGCAACAAGCAGTACGACCGTGCGGTCGGCCCGATGCAGTTCATTCCGAGCACCTGGGCGCGCTGGGCATCGGATGGCAACGGCGACGGCAAGAGCGATCCGAACAACATTTTCGACGCCACCCTGGCCGCCGGCCGGTACCTGTGCGCCGACGGCCGCAATCTGGCGACGGTTGCCGGCCTGAAGGCCGCAGTGCTGAGTTACAACTACTCGCAGGCCTACCTCGACACGGTGCTTGCCTGGGCGTTCGCATACCGCGCCGGCGCGATCGGCGTCACCGACTCGCCAACCCCGGTCGTCCGCGACGTGACCAAGGCACGGCCGCCGCTGAGCAGCAGGCCGCCCAAGAGGCAGGTGGTCATCAAGGCGGTTCCGCCGACCGGCAAGAGCGGGTCCAGCACCCCTGGCAGGAGCACCTCACCCGCCAAGACCTGCAAACCGCCGGTCAGTACCACCTCGACCAGCACGTCGCCGACCGCATCGACAACCGCCGCGACGCCGACCGACACGACGACTTCGGCTTCATCGGCGACCGCGGCCAATGCGACGACCTCATCGACCTCATCCAGCACGTCGACCTCATCCAGCACGTCTGGATCTCCTTCGACCTCGCCGAGTGTCAGCCCGACGCCCACCGCGTCCTGCTAGGGCGGTCGCGCGATCGTCACGACGAGGATCGACAGGCACCCCCTGGCCCGGCATCAGCCATCCGGATGCGGGTGGAATGATGGCCAGTCGTGACGAACCAACCGCGCGTGTTGTCCGGCATTCAGCCGACCGGCGATTCGATGCAGCTCGGCAACTACCTCGGAGCGGTTCGGAACTGGGTCAGCATGCAGGACGGGCACGATGCCTATTACTGCGTCGTCGACCTGCACTCGATCACGATCGAGGCGCCCGAGCCAGCAGTGCTACGCCAGCGCACCCGGATCGTCGCGGCCCAGCTGCTGGCCGCCGGACTGGACGAGAATCGCTGCGCGCTGTTCGTCCAGTCGCATCTGCCTGAACATCCGCAGCTGAGCTGGGTACTGGAATGCATGACCGGATTCGGCGAGGCATCCCGGATGACCCAGTTCAAGGACAAGTCCGCCAAATCCGGTGCCGACCGGCAGGGGGTCGGCCTGTTCACGTACCCGATCCTGCAGGCGGCCGACATCCTGCTGTACCAGGCCGATCTGGTGCCGATCGGCGAGGACCAGCGCCAGCACCTGGAGTTGACCCGCAACCTGGCGCAGCGCTTCAACGCCAGGTACGGCCAGACCTTCACCGTTCCGGAGGCGTACATCCCCAAAGCCGCCGCGAAGATACTGGACCTGCAGGAACCCGCCGCCAAGATGTCGAAGTCGCGGGCCGATGCCGGGACCATCTACCTCGCTGATGACCCGGCGCTGATCACGAAGAAGATCAAACGCGCAGTGACCGACACCGACAACGAGATCCGCTATGACCCGGAGGCCAAGCCCGGACTGTCGAACCTGCTGGCGATCCACGGGGCGTTCACCGACTCCACTCCTGAGGCAGTGGCAAAGGAGTTCTCGGGTCAGGGCTACGGGGCGCTCAAGACCGCCGTTGCCGAGTCGGTGGTGGCATTCGCGCAGCCGTTCGCGGCGCGCACCCGGGAGTTGCTCGACGATCCGGCCGAACTCGATCGGTTGCTGGCGGCAGGCGCCGGCAAGGCGCGGGCCGTGGCCGGTGTGACGGTTGCTTCCGCTTACGCCAACGTGGGATTCCTTCCGCCGCTCCGGGCGACGGACTGAGCGGTATCGATCCATGAGTGAGCATCGCAGCGAGCGCAGGCGCGGAGCGCTGGGTGCACAGCGCGCAACGAGTGCCAGCGATGAGCGCTTGCGCGAAGAGCGGCATAAACCGATGCCTGAGCAGGTCACGATCGGGGTCGCGGTGCCGATCCCGGAGCCGCACGCCTCGGTGCTCTCGGGTTGGCGGCGGCGGGTCGGCGACCCGGGCGCCGACGTGATTCCTACCCACGTCACCTTGCTGCCGCCGACGGCGTTCGACGTCGATCGGCTGGACGTGATCGAAAAGCATCTCGAGCAGGCAGCGACGTCGGTGCTGCCGTTCACCATGCGGCTGTCGGGCACCGGCACGTTCCGGCCGGTCTCGCAGGTGGTGTTCGTGCAGGTATCCGCCGGCATTGCCGAATGCGAGTTGCTCGAGCGCTCGGTCCGCCGTGATCCGGTGGTGCGGGAGGTCGAATTCCCGTACCACCCGCACGTGACTGTCGGACACGACATCGCCGATGCGCAGCTGGACGAGGCGTTCGACGGACTGCGCGACTTCGTCGCCCAGTTCCTCGTTGACCGGTTCGTGATGTACACCCAAGATACTGACGGTGCGTGGCACCCGCAGCGCGATTTCGTGTTGACGGGCATCTAGCCCGGATGTCCGCGTCCGAGCAACGTCCCGTCACCGGCAAATTTGGAAAGTTCAAGGCTCGCCAGTCCGACCGTTGGCGGGCACTGAAGGAGCGCCGCCCCGGCGTCGCTCACCTGGTCACGGCGTATCAGCACTACAAGGCCAATCACGGTGACCACCTGGCGGCCGCGATCACCTACTTCAGTTTCCTGGCGCTGTTTCCCCTTATTTTCTTGGCTGTTTCGATCACGGGTTTCATCTTGAGCAGCCACCCGGGGCTGATCAACGACATGAAATCCTCCATCGATCACAACGTGCCGGGCAGCTTCGGCGACACGTTGAAGGGCGTTGTCGACTACGCGGTGACCAACCGCGCGAAAGTCGGCGTCATCGGCCTGCTCGGCGTGGCCTGGACCGGTCTCGGGTGGATCGCAAATCTGCGTACCGCGATCGACACGGTGTGGGGAAACGAGGTGTCCAAGCGTCCGTTCGCGATCGCCAAGGGGTTCGATGCGCTGGTGCTGGTCGGCCTCGGGGCGGGAATTGCGTTGTCATTGGGCTTGACCGCCTTCGGCACGGCCGCGACCGGACAGATCCTGGACTGGTTGAATCTGTCCAGAACGCTGCTGGCCACTGTGCTCACCAGGGTGTTGGGGATCGGGATCGCCGTGCTGGGCGACATGCTGGTGTTCGGTTGGCTACTGCTGCGATTACCTCAGGTCAAGGTGCCGAGGCGCACCGCGATACGTAGCACTCTGATGGCGGCCATCGGGTTCGAGGTGCTCAAGCTGGTCGGCACGTTCTACCTCGCCAGGATTGCGCAGTCACCTGCCGCCGCCGTCCTCGGGGCGGTGGTCGGCGTGCTGATCTTCATAGATCTGGTGTCGCGCTACCTGTTGTTCTGCGTCGCGTGGGCTGCCACCGCTGGACTGCCGTCGCAGGCAGCCCTGATTGCCGACGAGATACCGGCCGAAGCTGTGCCCACCGCGCCGCCGCCGCGTCCGACCGCTCCGATGGTGTCACCTATCGGGCTCGCTGCCGGGCTGATCAGCGCTGGCGCCGCGCTCGGCGCCGCCGCGCTTGCCGGCCTACAAAGCCACCGGCGACGAGGACGACTACCGCGCCGATAGAGCCGGTCAATGCCGGCTGCGATCGTCCGGGCGCGTTGGCCGGGGGCGCGGCCTTTGCTCCAGCCGCTGGCTGGTTGCCGGCGGATGCGCCGCCACTGGCGTTGGGCTGACCACCGGATGTCGGCTGGGACGAGATCGGTCCGGCAAGCATCCCGATCGGCTGAACGGTCGGCTTGAGTGCGAATCCCCAGTCGAGGAGCTCCGCTGCCTGCTGGTACTGGTCGAGAGGAGTGCGCTTGTTGCGAAGCATGACCAGACCGAGCCGTCGACCGTTGCGTTCGGCTGCGCACAGGTAGGTGTGGCCCGCAGCGTCGGTGTAGCCGGTCTTGGCGACCAGGGCGCCAGGTACGCCGCGTAGGAAGTCCAGGCTCTGGTTGTCGAACTGATAAACACCGACTTTGCCGTACTTGCTCTTCTTCACCGGGTACGTTGCGCTGGCCAACCGGTCATAGGCAATGAAACGCGGCAACTTCAACGCCGCCCGCAGAACTAGCATCATGTCATAGGACGAAGTCAGCTGCTGCCAGCCGTCGAGGCCGGACGGCGTTTGCACGAATGTGTCGTACGCACCGAGGGATTCGGCCTTGGCGTTCATCTCGGCGACGGTCTTGGCCACGCCTCCGTTGGCTTCGGCGAGGGCGACTGCGGCGTCGTTACCGGACACCAGCATCAGCGCGTCGAACAGGTTGTCGACGTCGTACTTGGCGCCGGCCAGCAACCCGACGGCCGACCCCTCGGCGGTGGCCGCCGCATGAGAGATTGTGACGACGCGCTTGCCGGGCAGGTTCGGCAGGATGGTAACCGCGGTGAGGGACTTGAGGATGCTGGCCGGTTGGTAGCGGCCGTGCGGGTCGCGGGCGGCCAGGATCTGGCCGCTGTCCAGGTCGGCGAGCACCCAACTCCTGGCGGTCAGGTTCATCGGCAGCTTAGGTGCGCCCGCGGGTAACACGATTGCGCGGCTGGCCAACCTCGGGCCGCCGGGAACGCTGCCGTCCGGAGCTTTTCCGCCAGCGGGCGGGTGCGGGTCAGGCGCGCTCGGTGACTTGTCGGCTGACGTCGGCTTAGGGGCCGGCGGCGGGCTCGCCTGCGCGGAGCCGGTCGGTAGGACGACTCCGGCGGTCGCGACCGCGCACATCAGGACAGCCAGCGTCCGTACCTGATGCCGGACACTCGTCATGGCCACAGGCTACCGGCGGACCACGGCACCAATTCCGCAGCGCGCGGCGCGAAACCGCATAGCCGCGGGGATCGTCGGCGAGGAACGCATTCAGACCGTGATTTCGAGAGACGTCGAGAAAGTTTGAGATAGCCAGCGGTCGTCATGGCTCACGCTCACTATCTCGAACGCCTGGCCGCGCGGCCTGTCCACAGCGTCGCCGTCGATCCACAGATTGCTGGCGGGACGGCCGCGTCGGTCAGGTCTGCTCAAGACTCGAAGCATGCTCACCGCTGCTGCCCAGTCCTGTCTCGAGGTGGCGGTTCGGGGTGGCGTTGCCTCGCGAGCATCGCTGCGCGATCTCGGCGTCAGTCCAGGCGAACTTCGAGCACGGGTCGACGCTGGACGGTGGCAAGTGTGCGGCAACGCAGTCGTGCTGCACAACGGGCCGTTGACGCGTAGACAGCGGTGGAGCGCTGCCCTGATAACCGTCGGCCCACGTGCGATGCTCACCGCATTCACTGCCGCGGAATATCAGGGTCTTCGGGGCTGGACCCGTGACGAGGTGCATGTCCTGGCGCCGCTCGGCGTAGCGCAGCCCGACCCTGGCGTGATACCCGTGCGCGTGCATCGCACCAGATCCTGGTACGCGGCCAGTGACAAGCGGCTGCTTCGGTGTGAGCGGCTGGCCCCGGCGCTTGTCCGCGCAGCCAGCACCTTCAGTACGCCGCGTCCGCCGTGCGGATTGCTGGCCGCTGGCGTTCAACAGGGTCTGGTGAGCCCAGGCGAGCTGGATTCAGCCTTGACCGCGGCGCCGAAGACCCGTCATCGGAAGGCTCTGATCGCGGCCGTCCGCGACATCGCTGGTGGATCGCAGGCGTTGAGCGAGATCGACTTCGTACGGCTATGCCGTGCCCATGGACTCCCGGAACCGGTTCGGCAGCTGGTCCGCGTAGACGGCGCCGGACTGCGCCGCTACCTCGATGCAAGCTGGCGCCGCGCCGATGGTCGGCTGGTCGTGGTCGAGATCGACGGTGCGCTGCACTTGAGCCCGCGACGCTGGTGGCAGGACCAATTACGCCAGAACGAGTTGATGCTGGCCGACGCCCTGGTGTTGCGCTTCCCCAGCGTCGTGGTGCGGACCGAGCCGTCGCTGGTCATCGCTCACCTCCGCCGCGCGCTGAGCTGACCGCGCCGCTTGAGATAGGCGCGCGGTTTGAGATAGCCAGTGGTCCTCATGACTCGCGCTGGCTATCTCAAACCCGGCTGGCGGTACCGGCGCGGCTCACACCCGGCTTACGGTACCGCCGCGGCTATCTCAAACCCGGCTGGCGGCTCACACCCGGCGGAACAGCAGGGCTTGCTTGACCTCTTGGATCGCCTTGGTGATCTGGATGCCGCGCGGGCAAGCCTCGGTGCAATTGAAGGTGGTCCGGCAGCGCCAGACACCCTCTCGATCGTTGAGAATCTCCAGCCGCTCCTCGGCGCCGGAGTCACGCGAATCGAAGATGAACCGGTGCGCGTTCACGATCGCAGCCGGCCCGAAGTAGGACCCGTCGGTCCAGAACACCGGGCACGATGTCGTGCATGCCGCGCACAGGATGCACTTGGTGGTGTCGTCGTAGCGGTCACGATCTGCCTGCGATTGCAGCCATTCCTTGGACGGTGGATTGCCCGTCGTCATCAGGAACGGCTTCACGGCGCGGTACGCCTCGAAGAACGGTTCCATGTCGACAACCAGATCCTTCTCGACCGGCAGCCCCTTGATCGGCTCGATAATCAGCTTGTCGGGCAGGTCCTTCATCAGGACCTTGCACGCCAATCGGTTGACGCCATTGATCCGCATCGCATCCGAGCCGCACACCCCATGCGCGCACGAGCGGCGGAAGGTCAGCGTGCCATCCTGCTCACCCTTGATCTTCATCAACAGGTTCAGAACGCGGTCGGTCGGGTACGCGTCGACGGTGTACGTCACCCAGGCGACCTCGTCGGACACCTCGGGGTTGTACCGGCGGATCTTGACCTCGACCGGGCGAGACACCGGTGCGTCGATCGGGGCCGCCGGACGATCAGCAACTGCAGTCATTTTCGCGATACTCCGATCTAGTACTTGCGGGCCATCGGCTGGTATCGAGTCACCACGACGGGCTTCCAATCCAGTTCCACCGAACCGTCCGGGCGCCGATAAGCCATCGTGTGCTGCATGTAGTTCACGTCGTCGCGTTCCTGGAAGTCCTCGCGGGCATGTCCACCACGCGACTCCTTCCGGTTGCGCGCCGAGACGACCAACACCTCGGCAAGGTCCAGCAGGAAGCCCAACTCGACCGCCTCGAGCAGGTCGGAGTTGTAACGCTTTCCCTTGTCCGCGATGCGGATGTGGTCATATCGCTTGCGCAGCTCCTCGACGTCGGTCTGCGCCTGGGCCAGCGATACCTCGGTGCGGAACACCTGCGCGTTGCGGTCCATGGTGTTCTGCAACTCGGTGCGAATCGCGTGGACCGACTCCGAACCGGTCGAGTTCAGTAGCCGGTCCACCAGACCGGTCACACCTGCTTCGGGGGCGGCGTCGGGCAGATCCGGCAAGTCCGCCTTCAACGAGTACTCAGCGGCCGCGATTCCGGCCCGCCGTCCGAAGACATTGATGTCCAGCAACGAGTTGGTACCCAGCCGGTTCGAGCCGTGCACCGACACGCAAGCCACCTCACCGGCCGCGTACAGGCCTGGCACCACTTCGGTGTTGTTGCGCAGCACCTCGGCCGTGATGGTGGTGGGCACGCCGCCCATCGCGTAATGCGCGGTCGGATACACCGGCACCGGTTCGGTGTAAGGCTCGACACCCAGATACGTCCGAGCGAACTCGGTGATGTCGGGCAACTTTGCGTCGATCTGTTCACGCGGCAGGTGGGTCAGATCCAGCAGGACGTAGTCCTTGTGCGGACCGGCGCCACGGCCCTCACGCACCTCGTTGGCCATCGAACGCGCCACGATGTCGCGCGGCGCGAGATCCTTGATGGTGGGTGCGTAGCGTTCCATGAACCGCTCGCCGTCGGCGTTTCGCAGGATGCCACCTTCACCACGCGCGGCCTCGGACAGCAGGATGCCCAGGCCGGCCAAGCCGGTCGGGTGGAACTGGAAGAACTCCATATCTTCCAAGGGCAAACCCTTGCGCCAGACGACGCCCATCCCGTCGCCGGTCAGGGTGTGCGCGTTGGACGTGGTCTTGAACACCTTGCCGAAACCGCCGGTGGCCAGCACCACGGACTTGGCGTTGAACACATGGATCTCGCCGGTGGCCAATTCGTAGGCGACCACGCCGGAGGCAACCTCGACACCGTTCTCGTCCGGCGTGAGAAGCAGGTCCAGGACGTAGAACTCGTTGTAGAACTCGACGCCTTGCTTGACGCAGTTCTGGTACAGCGTCTGCAGGATCATGTGCCCGGTGCGGTCGGCGGCATAGCAGGACCGTCGCACTGGAGCTTCGCCGTGGTTGCGGGTGTGGCCACCAAACCGGCGCTGGTCTATCCGTCCGGCAGGCGTGCGGTTGAACGGCAGGCCCATCCGCTCCAGATCGAGCACCGCGTCGATGGCTTCCTTGCACATCACCTCGGCGGCGTCCTGGTCGACGAGGTAGTCACCGCCCTTGACGGTGTCGAAGGTGTGCCACTCCCAGTTGTCTTCCTCGACGTTGGCAAGCGCGGCACACATGCCACCTTGCGCTGCGCCGGTATGTGATCGGGTCGGGTACAGCTTGGTCAACACCGCGGTGCGGGCCCGGGTCGAGGACTCCAGCGCAGCTCGCATGCCAGCGCCGCCGGCACCCACGATGATCACGTCGTACTTGTGGTTCTGCATCCCTGTCCCTTGCTCACAATCGTTGAACGCATAAGCCGGCTGCTGTCAGTTGATGTTCGGATCGAAGGTGAAGATCACCAGAGTGCCGAGCGTGATGACCAGTGCCGAGGCCGTGTACAGCGCCATCTTCAGCCAGAGCCGGGTGGCGTCACGCCGGGTGTAATCGTTGATGATTGTGCGCAGCCCATTCGTGCCGTGCAGCATCGCCAGCCAGAGCATCAACAGGTCCCAAAGTTGCCAGAACGGCGAAGCCCAACGCCCGGCCACGAAACCGAAGTTGATGCGCTGAACGCCACCGTCGAGGATGTTCATGATGAACAGGTGTCCCAGCACCAGAACCACGAGCAGGACGCCGGACACCCGCATGAACAGCCAGGCATACATCTCGGTGTTCGTCCGGCCGCGGCTGCGCCGTTGCGGGGAGCGCGGACTCTCGATAGCGGTCATCACTTGCCTCCGAACATGACTTCGAAGGAGTGCTTCAGCATGAAGAACGCACCGGGAACCATCACGACGACCCAGACCGCGACGATGATCCAGAGCATCTGACGCTGTAGTTTCGGCCCGCGGGACCAGAAGTCGATGGCGATGATCCGCAGCCCGTTCAGTGCGTGATAGAGAACTGCGCCGACCAGCCCGAGTTCCAGGACGTTGACGAACGGGTTCTTGTACGTGTCGATCACCTTGTCGTAGGAGTCGGGTGACACCCGGACCAGCGCTGTGTCGAGCACGTGGGCGAACAGGAAGAAGAATGTCAGCACCCCGGTAATGCGGTGCGCCACCCAGGACCACATGCCTTCGCGGCCGCGGTACAACGTGCCGCCCAGCCGCGCCCTGCCGATATTGCCCGACGATCGCGGGCTGGTGGTCGAACTCGACACGCTCGGATCTCCTCACACGGCTACGGCTACGGCTGCGGTGCCTGCTGTGGCGTCTCAGCGCTACCGCTCTCAGCCAGCTCCCATCTGAACAGAAGGGCCAGCCGGACGGCGAATCGGCGCGAAAGCGAGAGTAGTCGGGCCGCCGCGCAGTTGCCGAGGCATGTCGATGTGATGTGACCCGCCGGACAACGCCTGGACGGTCTGGCCGGAGGTGAGTGGCCGTCCGGCTGACCTGAAACGACCGCAGGAGTGCAGGTGTCGCAGCCGGCTCACAGCGCTCGGCGACAAGATCGGTCGAACTGCACCGTCATTGGCTGATGTTGACTAGGCCGAGGCGTCGATTACGCGAAGATCCGCCTAACGGGCCGATGATCAGTTCGGTCTAGATTCGCCAGCACAACAATGTGATGACAACTGCGCGAGTAGCTCCAAGTCCGAAACCAAGGCCGACTACGGTACCGGCGCACGGGGTAGTCAACCGGCCGGACATCACAGGTAGACAAAACAGGGATAAGGGAGACGGTCTTGCGTCAGCTGCTGACATCACATCGGACGGCTGTCATCGCGACGGCAGTGGCTGCGGCCATGCTGCTGTCGGCGTGTGGCTCGAAGAAGAGCACCAACAACGCGGGCAGTGGCGGATCCAGCGGCGGCACCACAGCCGCGGCGTCCAGCTTCACCGCCTGCATGGTCACCGACACCGGTGGCATTGATGACAAATCCTTCAACGCCGCCGCGTGGCAGGGCATGCAGGCCGCGCAGAGTGCCGGTAAGGCAAAGGTCAGCTACGTGCAGTCCAAGGCCGAGACGGACTACGCGACCAACATCAAGTCCTTGCAGGCCCAGAACTGCAAGCTGATCGTCACCGTCGGCGGGTTGATGGCCGATGCCACCAATGCCGCCGCCAAGACCGCTCCCGACCAGAAGTTCGTCGAGGTCGACTCGGCCGGTAACGCCAAGAACCTGCAGGGCTTGCAGTTCGCCACCGACCAGGCTGCGTTCCAGGGCGGTTACCTGGCAGCCGCGTACTCCAAGACCGGCAAGGTTGCCACCTACGGCGGCCTGAAGATCCCGCCGGTGACGATCTATATGGACGGCTTCGTGGAGGGCGTCCAGTACTACAACCAGCAAAAGGGAAAGAACGTCCAGGTTCTCGGCTGGGACGAGAAGGCTCAGAACGGTTCGTTCGCCGGTGACTTCGCCAACCAGACCAAGGGTCAGCAGCTGGCGCAGAACTTCATCGCGCAGGGCGCGGACGTGGTCTTCCCGGTCGCCGGCGGTACCGGCCTGGGCAGCGCCGCGGTCGCCAAGTCGACCGGTAAGGCAGTCATCATCTGGGTCGACACCGACGGGTTCGTCTCGGCTCCGCAGTACGCCAGCGTCCTGCTCGTCACGGTCGAGAAGAACATGGCTGCCGCGGTGCAGAAGGCCGTTACGGACGCCTCGGGCGGCAACTTCGTCGCGAAGGACTACGTCGGCAACCTGCAGAACGCCGGGGTGGGTCTGTCGCCGTTCCACGACTTCGATTCGAAGGTCGATTCGGGCGTGAAGGCCGAGCTGGACAAGATCAAGGCGGACATCATCTCCGGCGCGATCAAGGTGACGTCGCCGTCGGAGCCCAAGGCCAGCTGACCTCCGCGGTCCACGAGCTACAGATCGCGGGCCGTGGCCGAGGTAGGAGATGGCGTGACCAAACCGACGCTGCGCTGGTTGACTGACCAGCGCAGCGTCGGTCTGTCGGGGCTCTTTCGTCCGGTGGGTTCTGCGCGGCAAAGGTGAAGGGCTAGTTCGAGGACGCAAAGGGGGATTCGCAGCTCATGAGACTGGAACTGCAGGGGATCACCAAACGGTTCGGGTCACTGGTGGCCAACGACGCGATCGATCTCACCGTCGAGCCGGGCGAGATCCATGCGTTGCTCGGTGAGAACGGCGCCGGCAAATCCACCCTGATGAACGTGTTGTACGGGCTGTATCAGCCTGACGACGGTTCGATAGTCATCGACGGCGAGAAGCGCACCTTCTCCGGGCCGGCTGATGCGCTGGCCGCCGGGATCGGCATGGTGCACCAGCATTTCATGCTGGTGCCGGTGTTCACCGTCGCAGAGAACGTGATGCTGGGTCACGAGTGGACCTCGGGGCCGGTCGGTCGGCTGGACCGCAAGACCGCGCGGGCCAAGGTAACGGAACTGTCCGAGCGTTACGGCCTGGCCGTCGATCCGGACGCGATGGTCGGTGACCTGCCCGTCGGCGTACAGCAGCGGGTGGAGATCCTCAAGGCACTGCTCGGCGATGCCAGCGTGCTCATCCTGGACGAGCCGACTGCGGTGCTCACGCCGCAAGAGATCGACGATCTGATCCGGGTTATGAACGAGCTGCGGGCGGCGGGCAAATCCATCGTGTTCATTACCCACAAGTTGCGCGAGGTGAAGGCCATCGCGGACCGGATCACCGTTATTCGAAGAGGCAAAGTGGTCGGCGAGGCCGAGACCACGTCGAGCGAATCCGAACTGGCCAGCATGATGGTGGGCCGCGAGGTGCAACTCACCGTCGACCGCGAACCCGCCAAGCCGGGCGAGATCGCGTTGAAGGTCAGCGACCTCGCCGTGGCCGATGATCGCGGCAATGTCACCGTGTCGGGAATCGATCTGCAGGTCCGGTCCGGCGAGATCGTCGCGCTCGCCGGCGTGCAGGGCAACGGCCAGGAGGAACTCGTCGAGTCCTTGCTCGGGTTACGCCTGCCGGTGTCGGGTTCCATCGAGTTACTGGGGCACAGCATCGTCGGCAGGCCCGTCGACGACATCCTTGATCTGGGTGTGGGATACGTGCCGGAGGACCGTCAGCGCGACGGTCTGGTCGGCACCTTCACGGTGGCCGAGAACCTCGTGCTGGACCTGTACGGCCATTCGCCATTCTCCAGGGGCCTGTCGCTCAAGCTCGACAAGATCGCTGACAACGCCGAGCAGCGGGTGCAGGAGTTCGACATCCGTACCCCGTCGGTGGACACGCCCGGCGGGAACCTGTCGGGCGGCAACCAGCAGAAGCTTGTCATCGCACGGGAGATGTCGCGTCCCCTCAAGGTGTTCGTGGCCTCCCAACCCACTCGCGGTGTCGATGTCGGTGCCCAGGAATTCATCCACCGGCGGATGGTCGACGAGCGCGACCGCGGCACCGCAGTGGTCATCGTGTCCACCGAACTTGACGAAGTGCTCGGACTCGCTGACCGGATCGTCGTGATGTACCGAGGCTCGATCATCGGCGAGTTGCCCAGCGGCGCCTCCCGGGACGAAGTGGGGCTGATGATGGCCGGGGTGCCGGCCGAGAAGGCGCACGCCGAAGCTGAGACGCACCAGTCCGCGATGGCTGCCGTGGACAGCACCATCGACAGCGAAGAGGAGACGACGTGAGCGCGCCGGCTACGGTGACCAAGCCCGAACCGGCCAAGGCCGCCCCGGAGTCCCGCGGGCCGCGGCGCAGCGACAGCTGGTTGCTGACCCTGCTGGCGATCGTGCTTGCGTTGCTCATCGGTGGCCTGATGGTGGTGTTCTCCGACGAGCAGGTCCGGATCGACCTCGGGTACTTCTTCAGCTCGCCGGGCGACTTCTTCACCGATGCCTGGTACACGCTGCGCGACGCCTATATCGCTCTGTTCGAAGGCGCGATTTTCGACCCGAACCATGCCAGCACGCTCAAGGACGCGGTGGGGCCGATCATGGGCACCGTCTATACCGCGACGCCGCTGATCCTGGCGGGGCTGGGCGTGGGCCTGGCGTTTCGTGCTGGCCTGTTCAACATCGGCGGCGAGGGTCAGGTCATCGCGGGTGCCTTCTGCGCGGGCTACGTCGGCTTCATCACCCAGATGCCACCGGTCATCCACGTCGTCCTTGCGATCGCCGCTGGCATCGCCGGCGGCGCATTCTGGGGCTTCATCGCAGGCATTCTGAAAGCGCGCTCGGGTGCTCATGAAGTCATTACGACGATCATGCTCAACTACGTCGCGCGTTACCTGCTGCTGTACCTGCTTGCCCGCAAGTCCATCGTGGCGCCGGACAATCCACAGGCAAGCAAGTCCATCCACGGCACGGCACGGCTGCCGCATCTGTTCGGCGCGGACTTGCGCGTCGATCTCGGCATCGTGCTCGCGGTGGCTGCGGCCGCCTTCTGTTCCTGGCTGCTGACTCGCAGTACGACCGGCTTCCAGTTGCGCGCGGTCGGCGCCAACCCGGCCGCGGCTCGAACTGCCGGCATGAGCGTTTCGGGGGTGACGGCGCTGGCGATGTCGCTGGCCGGCGGCCTGGCGGGCCTGGCCGGCACGGCGCTGGCGCTCGGCGGCGCGACCTCCTACGCCGTCACGCCGAACATCTCCTCAAACGTGGGCTTCGACGCGATCACCGTTGCGTTGCTGGGCCGCAGCAAGCCGTGGGGCATCGTCGCGGCCGGGCTACTGTTCGGAGCTTTGCGCCAGGGCGGCGCCCAGATGCAGGCCGCGCCGACTGTTCAAGCGCCGGTCGACATCATCACTGTCATTCAGGCATTGATCGTCATCTTCATCGCCGCGCCGCGACTCGTCCAGGCGATCTTCCGGTTGAAGAACCGGGGCTTCAGCCTGAACACGGCGACGACGAACCTGGCCGTCACCATCACCACTGTGCGGGAGGCGCGCATCCCGCGCAACATCCTCGTCGGTGGCTTGATGACGATCATCGGGCTGCTGTCTGCGTGGCGATTCGCCTTCAGCGACAGGGCAAAGCTCAAGTCCCAGTTCCAGTGGTCATTCAGTGATTCGAAGTTCCACATCGGCGCTACGACGTTCACAGCCCGTCCGGTGCTGGTGGTGTTGTGTGTGCTGGCCATCGTGTTCGGCGTGCTGCGTCTGACACAGCTGCTGGCAGCGCGTTGGTGCGTGACGGGGTTCATCCTGAGCATCGTGCTGAGCCTGATCATCTGGTCGATCGCGGGTTCGCCGAACGGTCTGAACGTCGTCTCGCTGCTGCAAGGATCGCTGTTCCCGTATGCGATTCCGTTGATCCTGGGTGCGCTGGCCGGCGTGATCGGCGAGCGGTCCGGTGTCGTGAACGTGGCGATCGAGGGTCAGTTACTGCTCGGCGCCTTCGTCACGGCTGTGGTGGCCACGGTGGCCGGCAGCATCTGGGCCGGAGTCCTCGGCGGCATGGTCGCCGGTGTCGCGGTAGCCGCGGTGCTGGCCTATCTGGCCGTGAAGTACCTGGTGGATCAGGTGATCATCGGGGTCGTCCTGAACGTCTTCGCGCTCGGCTTGACCAGCTTCCTGTTCAACAAGCTGTTGTCCCCGCATGCGACCCAGTTCAATCAGCCCGGCTACTTCAAGATCATCAAGATCCCGGCGCTGTCCGACATTCCGATCCTGGGCGCGGTGTTCTTCTCCGGCACGATCTTCCTGTACCTGACGTACGTGTTGGTGGCGGCGGTGCACTTCGGGCTTTTCCACACCCGCTGGGGTCTGCGGTTGCGCTCGGTCGGCGAGCACCCGAAGGCGGCCGATACGGTCGGGATCAACGTGCAGCGCACCAGGATCCGCGCGGTGTTGCTGGCCGGCGTGATTGCCGGGCTGGGTGGTGCGTTCCTGGTGATCGGCGCGGGCTCCTTGGGGACGTTCCAGCTGAACATGTCCAACGGGCAGGGCTTCATCGCGCTGGCGGCAGTCATCTTCGGCCGGTGGAGTCCCAAGGGCGCGGTGCTCGCGGCGTTGCTGTTCGGATTCTCGCTGCAACTGGGATACCTGCTGGGCCAGGCGCAGGCTCCCATCGACTCGAACCTGCTGCTGACGTTGCCCTACATTGTCACGCTGTTCGCCGTTGCCGGGTTCATCGGACGAGTACGCGCGCCGGCCGCTGACGGGCTGCCGTATGCGATCGGATAGCGGCGTGGACGACGGGCTGAGCGGTGGTTGGGCAGGCGGCAACCGGCCGGACATCGACTGGCAGGCGCTGCGCAGCCATGCCCGCACGGCGATGGCCAAGGCCTACGCGCCCTACTCGAGGTATCCGGTCGGTGCGGCGGCGCTCGTCGATGACGGACGGATCGTGTCCGGGTGCAACGTCGAAAACGCCTCGTACGGACTGACGCTGTGCGCTGAATGCGGCTTGATTTCCAGCCTGATCGCGACCGGCGGTGGGCAGCTGGTCGCTTTCGCCTGTGTCGACCACCGCGAGGCGGTGTTGATGCCATGCGGTCGTTGCCGGCAACTGCTCTGGGAGCATGCGGCGCCCGGCATGCTGGTGGACACCGTCGACGGCCCGGAACCGATGACCGCAATCCTGCCGAGGGCATTCGGCCGCGACGATCTCAGCGACGGAGTGTGACCTGGATGACCGAACCGTTCGATGCCGTCAGCGTCATCCGTACCAAGCGTGACAAGGGCAGGATTCCTGACGAGCAGCTGGACTGGATCATCGATGCCTACACCCGCGGTGTCGTCGCCGACGAGCAGATGGCCGCGTTGGCAATGGCGATCCTGCTCAACGGCATGGAGCCTGACGAGTTGTCCCGGTGGACCGATGCGATGATCGCCTCCGGTGAACGGCTGGATCTGTCCGGCGTGGCAAAGCCGACTACCGACAAGCATTCGACCGGTGGTGTGGGGGACAAGATCACCCTGCCGCTGGCGCCGCTGGTGGCGGCGCTGGGGGCTGCGGTTCCACAGCTGTCCGGTCGTGGGCTCGGGCACACCGGGGGCACCTTGGACAAGCTCGAGTCGATCCCGGGTTGGCGCGCGACGGTGTCCAATGCCGACTTCATCCGTCAACTCAACGAGGTCGGTGCGGTGGTGTGCGCGGCCGGTGACGGGTTGGCGCCTGCCGACAAGAAGCTGTACGCACTGCGGGACGTAACCGGAACGGTCGAGGCGATACCGCTGATCGCCAGTTCCATCATGAGCAAGAAGATCGCCGAGGGTTCGCATGCTCTGGTGCTCGACGTCAAGGTCGGGACGGGTGCGTTCATGAAGAACGCCCAGGACGCCCGGACGCTCGCTCAGACAATGGTGGGTCTGGGGACGGCCGCCGGAACGCACACCGTCGCACTGCTCACCGATATGAACACTCCGCTCGGCCTGACTGCCGGAAATGCCTTGGAAGTAGCCGAATCCATCGAGGTGCTGGCCGGGGGCGGGCCGTCCGATGTCGTCGAACTGACGCTGGCCCTAGCTGTTGAGATGCTGGCCGGAGCCGGCATCACCGGCGTCGATCCTGCCGACGCACTACGAGACGGCCGCGCGATGGATGCCTGGCGCAAGATGATCGCGGCGCAGGGCGGTGACCCGGACGCCGCGTTGCCGGTCGCTGCCGAGTCGCACGTCGTCACGGCGCCGGTATCCGGCGTGCTCACCCGCCTCGATGCGTACGCCGTCGGTGTCGCCGCGTGGCGGCTGGGCGCCGGTCGGGCACGCAAGGAGGATGCGGTGTCGGCTGGTGCAGGTGTGGTGTTGCGAGCCAAACCTGGCGACACCGTCACCGCCGGGCAGCCGCTGCTGGAACTGCGCTCCGACGACACCGGGCGTTTCGAGCGGGCGTTGCAGGCCTTGGACGGTGGCTACGACATCGACCCGGCGGCCCGATACACGCCGACGCCGCTGGTTCTCGAGAAGGTCACCGCCTGACGTGACGGTGCTGCCTGCGGTACCTGCCGAGGCAAGACAGGTCACGGTCGGTCCGGCCCGGCTGGCCCGCTGGATCGACGGGTTTGCCGATCGGCATGGGGCGATCGACACTGCGAGCGACGGCAAGCAGGTCGTCCTGGTGGGTAGCGATGAATCCACCGCGTGGATCGAGGTGCCGTTCCCGCCGCTGCACATCGAGGGCGGCCGGACGCTGACGTCATTGCAGACCCATGTTGTCCGCGACCGGCGCGTCGGGGTATTGCTGGTGCGCCGGGGTGGGTATGCCGCGGGGGTGTTCATGGGTCGCAAGCTGATCTCGTCCAAGGTCGGATCTGGTTACGTCCAAGGCGGAACGAAGGCTGGCGGCTGGTCACAGCAGCGGTTCGCCAGGCGCCGCGAGAACCAGGCCAGGGCTGCGTTCGGTGCCGCCGCTGATGTCGCCGCTCGGATTCTGCTGCCCGAGGTGGCCAGCCTCGAGGTGGTGGTCTGCGGGGGAGATCGGGCCGCGGTGGACGCGGTGCTGGCTGATCCCCGGTTGAAGGGTGTGGCGGCCAAGGTGGCCGCACCCTGGCTGGCGGTGCCGGATCCGAGGCTGAAGGTCCTGCAGGCGACTCCCGAGGGTTTTCTCGCCGTCCGGATCGCGGTGTATCCGTAATCGGCCCGCGTTCACTAGCGTGGGAGCATGCCTGTTGACCTGAACGCCGAGTCCATCCGTACCGCTCCGAAGGTTCTGCTGCACGATCACCTCGACGGTGGCCTGCGCCCGCAAACGATCATCGACCTTGCTGCTGCGATCGGCTACAACAAGCTTCCGAGCACTGATGCCGACAAGTTGCAGGGGTGGTTCACCGATGCGGCTGATTCCGGTTCGCTGGTGCGGTACCTGGAGACCTTTGACCATACGGTCGCGGTCATGCAGACGCCCGCGGCGCTGCGCCGGGTTGCATCGGAGTGCGTGCAGGATCTGGCCGACGACGGTGTTGTATATGCCGAGGTCCGGTGGGCTCCGGAACAGCATGTCAACGAGGGCCTGAGCCTGGATCAGGTCGTGGATGCGGTGCTGGCCGGCTTCCAGGACGGCGTCGCTGCTGCGCGCGCCAAGGGTCAGACGATCCGGGTCGGGGCTCTGGCCACCGCGATGCGACACGCCGCGCGTTCGTCAGAGATTGCCGAGCTCGCGGTGCGTTATCGCGATTCCGGAGTGGTGGGCTTCGACATCGCCGGGGCCGAGGCTGGGTTTCCACCCACCCGTCATCTGGATGCTTTCGAATACCTGCGGCGCGAGAACTACCACTTCACAATTCACGCCGGCGAGGCGTTCGGGCTGCCGTCGATCTGGGAAGCCATCCAGTGGTGCGGCGCGGACCGCCTCGGTCATGGCGTTCGGATCATCGACGATATCGAGGTGATCGGGAGCTCGCTCGATGATCAGGTCGCATCGGCCAAGCTGGGCCGGTTGGCGCAGTACGTACGTGACAAGCGGATCCCGCTCGAATTGTGTCCGTCGTCGAACATCCAGACCGGCGCCGCGCCGTCCATCGCTCAGCATCCGATCGGGCTGCTGCGGCGACTGCAGTTCCGGGTCACGGTGAACACGGACAACAGGCTGATGAGCGAAACGTCCATGACGAGGGAGATGACCTTGCTGCACGAGGCGTTCGGCTACGGCTGGAGCGACCTGCGGTGGCTGACCATCAATGCCATGAAGAGCGCCTTCATCGGCTTCGACGAGCGACTGGACATCATCAACGCACAGCTCAAACCGGGGTACGAGGCTCTGCTGGCCTAACGCGCCGGGATGCGGCACCGGAGCCTCGGCGAAAAACGAATGTGCTGTGGGCGAGGCAGCCGGGCTTCGCGGGATCGCCGAGGCGGCGCCGGGCCTCGCGGGATCGCGGATGCGGCGCCGGGCCTCGCGGGATCGCGGATGCGGCGCCGGGCTTAGAGGGATCGCGGAGCCGGGATAACTGAAGCTCTGGCCGCGGCTGACCGCGCCGAGCCGAACCAACCGACCGACCGCGCAAGAGCCTGGCATGCGATGTCTCAACCGATAGAGGGCTGCCCACACCAACGACGGCAACCCTCAACGGGTCTGACCACACCCACATGGGCAGCCCTCTACGGGCCTGCCTACACCCACGCGGGCAGCCCTCTACGGGTCTGCCTACACCAACGACAGCAGCCCTCCACGGGTCTGCCTACACCCAAGTGGGCAGCCCTCTACGGGCCTGCCTACACCAACGGGGGCAGCCCTCTATCACGCGGGAAGCAGCCTCCAGGCCGCGTCGGCACGCTCGATTGCATTGTCTGTGCCGCCAAGCTCGTTGCGCTCGCGTCGGCACTTTCCTCAATTGGAACCTTGCGACGCGAGCGTTCAGCGTTGTCCACAACCGTCCGACCTGTCCACAGATCCGCGCAAACCGATGTCAGCCCTGCTCGCCCGCGGAATGCTCAGGATATGAAGCGGTCAGCCGGGCGCCCAGTCGACTATCCGCTGCTGATGGTGCCCGACCTGCTCCGTGCAATCCGCAAGTTCCGCACTCTCAGCCAGCGCGAACTCGCCGCGCGGGCAGGCGTGCCCCGCGCGACGGTGGACCGATTGGAAAGCGGGCGGACTCAGGACCCGTGTCTGTCCACGTTGCAGAGGCTGCTTGCGGGCGCCGGGATGTCCCTGCAGGTCGTCGACGACAATGGCGAGGAAATCTCGTACCACAACGCACCCGACACCCACAGGGACCGAGCCGGTAGGCACTTGCCAGCCCATCTCGAACGGTATCCACTGCACGGTGCCAAGTGGGGCTGGTGGGGGTGGTATCGAATCGCCTGGCCCGATGACCCCGACCCGAAGGCCACTTACAACGTGCCGGACTGGATCTACTACTTGCGTCCCAGGCCTCCCAGATATCCGCGGTAGGCGGTCACACCCAGTCGAACGTACGAGTGACCGCCTTCTTCCATTCGGCGAACAGACGCTCGCGCTCCTCGGCGGCAATCGTCGGGTGCCACCGGGTGCCTTCGGCCCAGTTGGCCTCGATCTCGTCCGTGCTCGCGTAGAAGCCCACCGCCAGGCCGGCTGCGTAGGCCGCGCCGAGCGCGGTCGTTTCCGACACAACCGGCCGGATCACCGGGACATCGAGAATGTCGGCTTGAAATTGCATCAACAGTTCGTTGGCGACCATGCCGCCGTCGACCTTCAGCTTCGTCAACGGCACGCCTGAGTCCGCGTTCATGGCCTCGATCACTTCTCGGGTCTGATACGCCGTCGACTCCAGAGCCGCGCGGGCGATGTGTGCCTTGGTCACAAAGCGGGTCAGGCCCACCAGAGCACCGCGCGCATCCGGACGCCAGTACGGGGCGAACAGACCGGAGAATGCGGGCACCAGATACGCGCCGCCGTTGTCGGGGACCGACCGGGCAAGTCCCTCGATGTCAACCGCGGCAGAGATCATCCCGAGGTTGTCGCGCAACCACTGCACCAGTGAGCCCGTGACAGCTATCGAACCTTCCAGCGCATACACCGGCGGCTCGGACCCCAATCGGTAGCAGACCGTAGTCAGCAGGCCGTTTTCGCTGGTCACCTTCTCGGTGCCGGTATTCAAGAGCACGAAATTGCCGGTGCCGTAGGTGTTCTTTGCATCGCCGGGATGCAAGCACGCCTGCCCGAAAGTTGCGGCCTGCTGGTCACCCAAGATGCCGGCCACCGGCACCCCGCCAAGCGGGCTGCGTTCCCGGATCTCGCCGTAAACCTCGGCCGAGGACCGGATCTCGGGCAGCAACGACATCGGAATTTTAAGATCCGCGGCTATTTCCGGATCCCAGGCAAGGCTGTCCAGATCCATCAGCATGGTGCGCGACGCATTGGTCACATCGGTGACGTGCACCCCGCCATCGACCCCGCCGGTGATGTTCCAGACCAGCCAGCTGTCGATGGTGCCGAACATCAGGTCGCCGGCCTCGGCACGATCCCGCGCGCCGTCGACATTGTCCAGCAGCCAACGGATCTTCGGTCCGGCGAAGTAGGTGGCCAATGGCAACCCGACCCGATCGGCATAACGGCGAACGCCCGCCGGGTGCCCGGCGGCCAGTTCGTCGCACAGCGCCTGGGTACGGGTGTCCTGCCAGACGATTGCGTTCGCGATGGGAGTTCCGGTGTGTCGATCCCACAACACGGTCGTCTCGCGCTGATTGGTGATCCCCAGCGCGACCAACTGGCCCGACCCGACGTCGGCTTTGGCCACCGCGCCGGCCGTCACACGGCGAGCGTTGGCCCAGATCTCCAGGGCGTTGTGCTCTATCCAGCCGGCGCGCGGCAGGATCTGGGCGTGTTCGCGCTGGTCCACCGCCACGATCTGACCTTCGTGATCGAAGATGATGCAGCGAGTGGATGTCGTGCCCTGGTCGATCGCTGCGACGTACTTCGCGTCCGGTGAAGCCATGGCCGCACGGTAGCGTGTTTTTCGTGGGATCTTCAGCTCGATTGGACGCAGCCGCTCGACGGGACGATTGGGCCCGTCTGACCGACGATCGCTTCGACGTGGTCGTGATCGGCGGCGGCGTCGTCGGGGCCGGTGCCGCTCTGGATGCCGCGACCCGCGGCCTGACGGTGGCACTCGTCGAGGCGCGCGATCTGGCCAGCGGAACCTCGAGCCGCTCGTCAAAATTGTTTCACGGCGGCCTTCGCTATCTCGAGCAACTCGAATTCGGTTTGGTCCGCGAGGCGCTGGCCGAACGAGAGCTGATGTTGACCCGGCTCGCGCCGCACCTGGTCAAGCCGGTGCCGTTTCTCTATCCGCTGTCGCACCGCATCTGGGAGCGGCCGTACACCGCGGCCGGCCTGATGCTGTACGACACCCTCGGCGGCAAGCGCAGCGTCCCCGGCCAGCGGCACCTCAGTCGAGCCGGAGCCCTCCGACTTTTCCCTGGTATGAAAAGGGATTCTCTCGTCGGAGCGGTTCGCTACTACGACGCCCAGGCAGACGACGCCCGACACACCATGACGGTGGCCCGTACTGCTGCGAAATACGGGGCGGTCGTGCGTACATCGACGCAGGCCGTCGGTTTCGATCGCGAGTCCGATCGGGTCGTCGGGGTCAAGCTGCGCGATGCCGAGAACGGTGCCGAGACGACGGTCCGGGCTGGCGTGGTGCTCAACTGCACCGGTGTCTGGACCGATGAGATCCAAGCGCTGTCCGGCGGTCGCGGACGATTCAAGGTGCGCGCCAGCAAGGGCGTGCACGTCGTGGTCGGCCGGGAGAAGATCGTCGGCGACTGCGGGCTGATCCTGCGCACCGAGTCCAGCGTGCTGCTCGTGATCCCGTGGAAGAACCATTGGCTGATCGGCACCACTGACACCGACTGGAACCTGGACCTGGCGCACCCGGCTGCGACCAAGGCCGACATCGACTACTTGCTGCGGCACGTCAACCGGGTCCTGGTGACGCCATTGACCCATGACGACATCGAGGGTGTTTACGCCGGACTTCGCCCGCTGCTTGCCGGTGAAAGCGAGGACACCTCCGCGTTGTCGCGCGAACATGCCGTCGCGCACGTCGTTCCGGGGCTGATCTCGATCGCCGGTGGCAAGTACACGACGTACCGGGTGATGGCTGCCGACGCCGTCGACGCGGCCGCAACCGATCTTCCCAAACGCGTGCAAGAGTCCGTGACCGCAGACGTCCCGTTGATCGGCGCCGACGGATATCACGCGATGGTGAATCAGATCGACCGGATGGCCGACGAGTACGGCTTGCACCCCTACCGGGTCCGGCACCTGCTCGACAGGTACGGGTCCCTGATCGGTGAGGTGCTCGCGCCGGGCTTGGTCGAACCTGACCTGCTCACACCGGTGGTCGGTGCGCCGGACTACCTGATGGCCGAGATCCGTTACGCGGTCAGCCACGAGGGCGCGTTGCACCTGGAGGATGTACTGACCCGGCGGACCCGGATCTCGATCGAGTACCCGCACCGTGGCGTGGAAAGTGCGCCGTCGGTCGCAGAGTTCATGGCGGCCCTGTTGGGCTGGAGCAGCCAGCAGATCATGACCGAAGTTGCCCAGTACGGGTCGCGGGTCGCCGCCGAGCGGGATTCCCAGACCCGTGCTGATGATGCCGATGCCGACGCGGTGCGCTCGGCCGCGCCGGAGATACGGCCGGAACTCGTCATCTAGTGCTGGTCCTCCGTTGGCACGACTAGGTCCGCTCTGGCCGTGACGCGACCATTTCCGGTGGCGCGACCGGAGAGCCGAGCAGAGCTTCCAACGCCGCCGCGAAGGAAAGCAGATCTTCGTCCTGGCCGCGTCTGCCGAGCACGCTGATCCCGACCGGCAGACCGTGCACGAGGCCAGCCGGCATGGTCAGGCTCGGCGATCCGGTCACCGCGCACGGGGACGACGTGAGAACGCCGTGGCTCTCCGAGTCGCCATACCGGATGGGCCACGCAGGCGAGTTGCTCAGCGTAATCGCCAGGTCGCAACCGCCCAGGGCCGCGTTCAGGGCCTGCGCGGCGCCGCTGTCGGCTTCGGCCCGAGCAGCCAGGTGCTTGTCCGAGCCTGCCGGCGGTGCCTCGGCCGCCAAGCCGAAGATCTCATCGGAGAACATCGACAGCTCGACGTCGTCGGCGCGGTTGAAGGCCAACAGGTCCGGCCAGCTGCGCGGATGCTCGCCCGGCCGGGCGGCCAGATAGGCCGGTAGCTCCTGGGCGAACTCGCTCACCAGCGCTTGGAACTCGGCATCGTCGAAAGGGCCGGACGTCTCGGCCCGGCTTTCCTGCGTCAGGCACCCCGCCTCGCGCAGCAGCGACTCGGCGCGCGACAACACTGCCTCGACCTCGGGCGACAGCTGGTTCGGACGCCAGATGGCCACCCGCCGTCCGTCCAGCGTGCTCGGTCGCGGTCGGATCGGGCGGCCGGACAGCACTGCGTACAGCGCGGTGGCATCGGCGACGGTGCGGGTCATCGGACCTGCGGTGTCCTGCCGAGACGCGATCGGCACGATGCCGCCGCCAGGAACCGTGCCCAAAGTGGGTTTGAAACCGACCACTCCACAGATCCCACCCGGATGGACGATCGAGCCGTCCGTCTCGGTGCCGACGGCCAGCGGTGCCAGCCGGGCAGCGACCGCGACAGCCGACCCGGACGACGAACCAGACGTGTTTCGGCTTGTGTCATAAGGGTTTCTGGTCTGACCGCCGACGGCGCTCCAACCACTCGTGGACGCGGTTGACCGGAAGTTAGCCCATTCGGACAAGTTGGTTGAGCCGAGCAGCACCAGGCCGGCGGCGCGCAGCCGGTCGACCAGCGGCGCGTCCGTGAGCGGGGCGGAGCTGAGCAGGGCACGCGACCCGGCGGTGGCGGGAAGCCCCGCGGCTTCGATGTTGTCCTTGATCAGGATCGGGATTCCGTCGAGTGGGCCGAGCGATTTTCCGCTGCCACGCCTGGCATCGCTGTCTGCGGCGGCGCGCAATGCCCGGTCGGTGTCGGTGGCGATGACGGCGTTCAGGGCAGGCCCGAACTCGGCGATCCGGTCCAGATAGTGGCGGGCCAGTTCGACGGCTGTCACCGCCCCGTTCGCCAGCAGCTGACCGGCCTCGGCTGCAGTCAGCGGCGTCTGCGCGGACGAGCTCATCCGCTAGCTGTTGCCGGTGCCGTCGTCGTCGCTGACCTCGACCTGTTCGGAACTGGTGCCTTCCCAGCGCAGCCAGGACTCGATCCGGTTCAGCGCCCGTTCCCAGCTCTCGGCGATCACGTCACCGAGCTTGATCCACTCCGGCTCGCCTTCCTTGCCGTGGTAGGTCGTGTCACCTTCGACCAGCAATGCGTACTCGCGGGTGTTGTTGAGCAACGACCGCAAGGCGCCGTCCTCGCAACTCTCGGCGATCCGGCCAGCCATGTCGACGGTGTCGCCCAGCTCGGACACGATCACCGGGTCGGCGTCGGCGGCGGCCCACTCATACACCGCGTCGAAGTCGTAGCTGGCTTCCTCAGCCGGCTGCAGAACCTGCTTACCCTTCTTGGCGAAACTCGGCCAGGCGGGGTGATCGGCCAGGTCGTGGTCGGGGTGGTCGCCGAGCCAGGTATTCAGCTCGTCGACGGTGCCGAGCAGTACGATCTTCGATCCGTCCCCGAGGAAGCCTTGCCACTCCTCGCCGTCGGTGTCCTCCCACGGCGGGGCGAACAGGGTTATGCCGGTGCGGCCGTTGGCAGACAGGCGGACAGCGACGATCGGTTCGGTGAAGGACGGCATGCCCGCAAACTTACCGGGCGTCCAAACTGGGCGGCCTCCAGACGCTAGCGCGGGCCGGCGCATCGGGGCCCCTGCGACGCTGGGAATCTGGCAACCTGGCTGCCGAGGGTCGCGATCAGTAGGGTCAGAACATGAGTGAAAATGCCGCGATAAACGCCTCCGCGGCTCCCAGCGGGCCGGGCTGCGTCGAATGCACCGAACAGGACGGCTGGTGGCTGCACCTTCGGCGCTGTGCCGCCTGCGGTCACATCGGCTGCTGCGACAGCTCTCCGAGTCAGCACGCCAGCAAGCACTACGAACAGACCGGGCACAGCATCATGCAGAGCTTCGAGCCGGGCGAGGACTGGTTCTGGGACTTCAGCACCGAGCAGGCGTACGTCGGTCCGATGCTCCCCGAGCCGACCCACCATCCGTTGGATCAGACGGTGCCGGGGCCGGCCGAGCGGGTACCGGCAGACTGGCGGGACCACCTGAACTGACGGCGGTGCTACTGGCGCGACTGACCGATTGTCAGACTCCGATCGGATGCCAGACCGTCTTGATCTCGGTGAACGCAGCCAGTCGGCTCATGCCCGGATCGGCAGCGAGATCCAGTCTGGCCGGCGCGTACACCCGCTTCACCGTGTCGGCCGCGATCTCGGCGAGGGCCACCCGGGCGGCCGGTTGGACGCCGGTCAGATCGAGGCAGTTCACGTCGCGGTGTCCGGCCAGCCATGGGGCGAGCTCGTCGACCGATCCGGTCAGCAGGTTGATGACCCCGCCAGGTAGGTCGGAGGTGGCAAGGGCCTCGGCCAGCGACACAGCAGGTAACGGCCGTTGGGCCGATGCCAGCACGACCACCGTGTTGCCAGTGGCAATGGCCGGCGCGACCACCGAGACGAAGCCGAGCAGGGACGAATCCTGCGGCGCCACGATGCCGAGAACCCCTGAGGGCTCGGGCAGCGAGAAGTTGAAGTACGGGCCCGCCACGGGGTTTGTGCTGCCGGCGACCTGCGCATACTTGTCCGCCCAACCGGCGTACCAGACCCACCGGTCGATCGCCGCGTCCACCTGGGTGGCCGCCTTGGTGGCACTGATGCCCTCACTCGCGACGACCTCGGCGATGAACTGATCCCGCCTGCCCTCGAGCATCTCTGCGATCCGGTACAGGATCTGGCCCCGGTTGTATACCGTCGCGCCGGACCAGCCGGAGAATGCTTTACGCGCCGCGGTGACCGCGTCGCGTAGGTCCTTGCGAGACGCCTGCGCCGCGTGGGCCAACAGCGCACCCTTGGCGTCGGTCACCGGGTAGGACCGACCGGACTCCGACCGCGGGAACGCGCCACCGATGTAGAGCTTGTAGGTCTTGCGGACCGTCAGCCGCGCCTCGGACGAGCCAGCGCCCGACGAGCCCGACCGGCCTGGGTTCGTGCCCGATCCGCTCGCCTGCGCAGGGGTTTTCGCCTTACTGGGCAAGGTATGCCTCACTTTCGAGGTAGGAGGCCAGGCCATGCCGCCCGCCTTCACGCCCGAAGCCGGATTCCTTGTAGCCGCCGAACGGCGACGTCGGGTCGAACCGGTTGAAGGTGTTGGCCCACACCACACCGGCCCGCAGCCGGTTGGCGGTCCACAGGATCCGCGAACCCTTCTCCGTCCAGATACCGGCGCTCAGGCCGTACGGAGTGTTGTTGGCCTTGTCCACCGCTTCTTGCGGCGTGCGGAACGTCAGGACCGACAGGACGGGCCCGAAGATCTCTTCGCGCGCAATCCGGTTCGCCTGGCTGACGCCGGTGAACACGGTTGGCGGGAACCAGAATCCCTTTGCGGGGATTGGGCATTCCGGTGACCAGCGCACCGCGCCCTCATCGTCACCGGAATCGGCCAGCGCCCGGATCCGGGCCAACTGCGCCGCGGAGTTGATGGCGCCGATGTCGGTGTTCTTGTCCAGCGGGTCGCCCATCCGCAAGGTCTCGAGCCGGGCATGAAGCGCGTCGATCACCTCGTCGTGGATGGATTCCTGAACCAGCAACCGTGAACCGGCACAGCACACGTGGCCCTGGTTGAAGAAGATCCCGTTCACGATCCCCTCGACGGCCTGATCGATCGGGGCGTCGTCGAAGATGATGTTGGCGGCCTTGCCGCCCAGCTCGAGCGAGACACGTTTGCCCGACGCTGCAACGGATTTCTGGATCATCTTGCCCACGCCGGTGGAACCGGTGAAGGCGATCTTGTCGACGCCAGGATGATCGACCAATGCCTGGCCGACAGCAGGGCCGCCGGGCAGGATGTTCACGACGCCGGGCGGCAGGTCGCATTCGGCGATGATCTCGGCGAGCGTGATTGCCGTCAGCGGGGTCGTCTCGGCGGGCTTCAGCACCACCGTGTTGCCGGTGGCCAGTGCCGGTGCGATCTTCCAGGCCGCCATCAGCAGTGGAAAGTTCCACGGAATGATCTGGCCTGCAACGCCGATCGGACGCGGGTTCGGACCGAAGCCGGCGTAGCCGAGCTTGTCGGCCCAGCCCGCGTAGTAGAAAAAGTGCGCGGCGGCGGTGGGCACGTCGACGTCGCGAGATTCCTTGATCGGCTTGCCGTTGTCCAGGGACTCCAGCACCGCCAGCTCGCGGGCCCGCTCCTGAATTGCGCGAGCGATCCGGAACAGGTACTTGGAGCGCCCGGCGGGCGACGTCTTCGACCACGCACCTTCATACGCACGGCGGGCAGCCTTCACCGCGTCGTCGACATCTGATCCGGCGGCTTCGCTGATTTCGGCGAGCGGCTCCTCGGTGGCCGGGTTGATGGTCTTGACTGCCTCGCCGCGCCCGGCTCGGAACTTGCCGTCGACGAAGATCCCGTAGGACGGTTTCAACCGCGCGATGTCACGCGACTCCGGTGCAGGTGCATATTCGAACTTCATGTCCGCCTCTAGTCCAGGGAAACGTAGTCGGGGCCGTCATAGGCTCCGGTGGTCAGCTTGTGGCGCTGCTGCAACAGGTCGTTGAGCAGGGTGGACGCGCCGAACCGGAACTTGTCCGGGCTGAGCCAGCGGTCGCCGGCCACCTCGTTGACCATCACCAGGTAGCGCAGCGCTTCCTTGGACGTACGGATACCGCCGGCCAGTTTCACGCCGCGAACGTCTCCGCTGCGATCAGCGAAATCGCGGGCGGCCTGCAGCATCACCAGCGCGACCGGCGGGGTGGCGGCCGGCGCGATCTTGCCGGTTGAGGTCTTGATGAAGTCACCGCCGGCAAGCAGCGCCAGCCAGGAGGCACGCCGCACCGAATCGAGGGTGACGAGTTCACCGGTCTCCAGGATCACCTTCAGGTGTGCCGGGCCACACGCGGCCTTGGTTGCCACGATCTCGTCGAACACCTGCGAATAGTGCCCGGCCAGGAACGCCCCTCGATCGATCACCATGTCGATCTCGGTGGCCCCGGCGGCCACCGCATCAGCGACGTCGACCAGCTTTGTCTTCCGTGCTGCTCTGCCGGACGGGAAGGCTGTCGCAACCGAGGCCACCCCGACCCCGGTGCCGTGCAGCGCCTGGACCGCGGTGGCTACCAGGTCCGGGTACACACAGACCGCGGCGACCGCCGGCGTGCTCGGGTCGGACGGATCCGGACGAGCCGCCTTGGCACACATCGAGCGGACCTTGCCAGGGGTGTCGGCGCCTTCCAGGGTGGTCAGGTCGACCATCCCGATCGCGGCATCGATCGCCCAAGCCTTTGCGGTGGTCTTGATGCTGCGCGTCGCCAGTGCAGCCGCCCGTGCCTCGGCGCCGACCTGATCGACACCGGGCAGGCCGTGCAGAAATCGCCGCAGCGAGGCATTGTCCGAGCCGACGTGGGACCAGTCGATGCCCCCGGCCGGTGCCGACACGGCGGCGGACGGCGTGCTCAGGGTGGCGCTCACCGTCCCAGTCTATGGGCACCAATCTGGCGCGGTGCAGGCAACAACTGCCGTCGTTGAGCCAGGCCAATCGGTACTCGACGACGAGGGATAGCCACCTGATGTGACCGTATCTGCTCGATTTCGCCATAAGACGGGCAGCAACGGTCATTCCCGCCCGACCGTACGGCCAATGATCTTCAGTCAGCACCAGATTGACCGATGGGACCGTACGTGGCCAAGACATCAACCAGCGTGCGTAGCTGGATTCCGAGCAGGCGGCTGGTGGCTGCGTTCATCCTGCTGGGTTTCCTTCCGCTGGCGACGCTGACCTACAGCAGCCTGGTGTTCTCCCAGCGTGCCGTGAAGCACGAGGTGGACGCCCGGGTGCGCTCGGTCGGGGCCAGCACGGCGGCCTTCGTCTCCCACCAACTCGACTCGATCTCACGCGGGGTATCGGCCGCCGCCACCGATCCGGATATCCGGGCCGGTCTTGCACACCCCCGGACCGCCACCCCGGCAATGCAGAGCGAGGTGCAGGGCCTGCTCGACGCGCGGCCCGAATTGCGAGCTGTGGTCGCCACCGACGCCACCGGCAAGATCGCGGCTATCGCGCCCACCAACATCGGACTGCCACTCGGTACCGACCTGAGCACCACCCACTGGTTTCCCGAGGTCCGCAATTCGACGACCGCCGTGATCTCCGATGCCTACACAGCGCGCAGCGCCGATCGTCTGCGCGTCGTGGTGGTCGCAGTTCCGGTCAGCTACGGCACCGGCCCCTCGCATGGCGCCATCGGCTACCTCGCGGTGTCCTACAGCTTGCCGATGATCCAGTCCGCGGTGACGCAACTGGCTCAAGACCAGGGCTTGAACCTCACCATCGTCGACGGCAGCGGCACGATCGTGGCAGCTCCCAACCTGAACGCCACCGATTTGCGCTCGATCGCCGCCGACCCGCGGTTCGCAGCAGGCCGCCGCGGACTGAGCGGTGTGAGCACTGTCGGTCCCTCCAACGACAGAAAGGTGTCGGCGTATCAGCCGATCGCAGCGACCGACTGGACCGTCATCTCCGAGGTCGGCGAGAAGGGCGCGTTCGTCGGGCTCAACCAGCTGCGCCTGACCGTCATCACCGTGGCCGGCCTGCTCGTCGTCATCCTGCTGGTGGCGCTGGCACTGGCGGCCCGGCTGGACGCCAGGCGCCGCGACGTCGACCGCGAGTTGGCTCAGCGCGGCCGCGCACTGGCCGACAGCGAGCAACGGTTCCGCACCTCGTTCGTGCAGGCCCCGATCGGCATGGCGCGGCTGGATTCGCAGACCCGGATCGTCGAGGCGAACAACGCGTTCTACGAGCTGCTGGGACGGACCCGAGCCGACCTGGTCGGTCGCCTGATAGGCGACATCACCCATCCCGAGGACGCTCTCGAGGAAATCCTGCGAGTCGGTGCGGCTCGTGGCGATCATTCGTTCGCCACCACCGTCGAAGCTCAATACCTGCACGGTGACGGGCACCTGATCTGGGCTCTGGTGTCCGCCAGCCGGCTGCATGACATCGACGGCGCGGAATACACCCTGATCCAGTCGGTGGACATCACCGACCGCAAGCAGGCCGAGGTTCAGCTCAATCGCAAGGCGCTGCACGATTCGCTGACCGGCCTGCCCAACCGGGTGCTGCTCGAGGAGCGGATCGATCATGCGATCAGTCGGCTCACCCGCGACGATCCGAACCGGATGGCGGTGCTGTTCATCGATCTGGACGGGTTCAAGAGGGTCAATGACGAGTTCGGCCATCGGGTCGGTGACGACGTGCTGCGTGAGATCGCGGCTCGCATAGAGCACGTGATCCGCCCCTCCGACACCGTTGCCAGGCTTGGCGGCGATGAATTCGTGGTGCTCTGCGAAGACCTCCCGAACGGCTGCGAGGACATCGCGCTAGAGGTCGCGGGCCGGATCATCGACGTGGTGGCCGAGCCTGGAACATGGGGCGAACGGACCTGGCAGATCGGCGCAAGTATCGGCGTGACCCGACCGAGGGGCATGGCCAGCAGCGCGGCCATCCTGCTCGCCGAGGCCGACGCAGCGATGTATCGCGCAAAGCAGGGCGGCAAGTCCCGGGTGGAGTGCTACGACTCGAGCATGGAGCTCGCCCGGCGAGACACCGGTACCTCAGCGCTGTTGGACAACGCGCTTGCCGAGGATCGCTTGCGGGTCTTTTACCAGCCCGTCGTCGACCTGGTATCGGGCAAGGTGCTCGGGGCCGAGGCGCTGCTGCGAATGGTGTCACTTACCGGAGAGCTGTTGCCTCCGTCGGACTTCCTGCCGGCCGCCGAGGCGCGAGGAAACATCATCGAGTACGGCCGGTGGACGTTGAGGCAAGCGTGCACCCAGGCGGCAACCTGGCGAGCCACTCTGCCTGGCGGGGACGACTTCACGATCGCGGTGAACATCTCCGTCAAGGAGATCGAGGACTCCGGCTTCCTGAGCCGGGTGGATGACGCGTTGGCGGTGTCGGGTCTGCCACCGCACGCGTTGACCATCGAGCTGACCGAGTCGGCGTTCCTTCGTGACCAGCCGCTGGGACGAGCTGCGCTGCGCGGTTTACGGGAAAGGGGCGTTCAGCTCGCGCTGGACGACTTCGGCACTGGGTTTTCATCGCTGTCCTACCTGCGCCGGTTCCCCGTCGACGTGATCAAGATCGACCGCAGCTTCATCGCCGACCTGCTCGGGGACCGCGAGGAAGCGAGGGTGACCCAGGGGCTCATTGCCCTGGCACGCACGATGGAAACTCTCTTGATCGCCGAGGGAGTGGAGCAGCAGACCCAGTCCGACCGACTCGTCGATCTCGGCTGCAACGTGGCTCAGGGATACCTGCTGGGGCGGCCGGTTCCGTCCGAGGTCCTATGGGCAATGGCATCGGCTGCGGCGGGTGGTCCTTCCGACCGCGAGCCGGCCATCGTCTAGCGAAATCGTGCAACCGATGCCGGTCTGGGACGGCTAGATGTTGCACAACTGTGGGAAGTTGCCCGCTCGGCGTTAGGCTCTGCCCTCGTGCAGACCGTCGTGATAGATCACCCCATCGTCCGTGCCCGCCTTTCGGTGATGCGCGACGAGAACTCCAGCAACGCCGAGTTCCGGGCCGCGTTACGCGAACTGGCCACGCTGCTGGTGTACGAAGCAACCCGGTCGTTGCCGGTCAGCGACGTGCCGATAACCACGCCGGTCGGCCCGACCGTCGGCGCGATCCTGGAGAACCCGCCGTTGCTGGTCCCGGTGTTGCGTGCCGGGCTGGGGATGGCCGAGGCCGCATTCAACCTGCTGCCGGAATCGCAGATGGGCTTTGTCGGGTTGGCGCGCAACGAGGAAACTCACGATCCGGAGGCCTATATGGCCTCCCTGCCGGACTCGCTGGCCGGACGTCCGGTGCTGGTGTTGGATCCCATGCTGGCAACCGGTGGCTCGCTGATCCACTGTTGCGAGCTACTCGCCTCGCGCGGCGCGTCCGATATCACCGTGATCTGCGCGTTGGCAGCACCGGAGGGCATCGCCCGGCTGGAGGAAACCAAACTTGCCGGACGGATCTTCACAGCAAGCATCGACTCCGGCTTGAACGACAAGGCCTACATCGTCCCTGGCCTCGGCGACGCCGGCGATAGGCAATTCGGACCGCGTTAGCGGGTCGAATCGGTGGCGGAGCGGACCGCGCTAGCGGGTCCGAATCGGTCAATGCAGCGGGCCGCGTTAGCGGGTCCGAATCGGTGGCGGAGCGGGCCGCGTTAGCGGACCGTGTTAATTCCAGATTAGGAATTACGGCTGATTGCGCTAAGATCTGCCTCTGAGTGGCCGACTGGACACAGAAGGTCACGATCACATCCTTGAGGTAAGTCGATGGCAATGCGCGCCCAGGTACGTCCTGTCCACTCTCGGCAGCGGGCGTTACTCGCCGCGGTCGCCGCAACAGTCCTCGGCGTCGGACTGGTCTCGGTGACCCACCATGCCGCCGCCGAGCTGCCGGCGTTCACGTCGGCGCAGCCCGTGGAGGCGCTGGACTACGCCACCGGCGTGTTCGGAGATGCCTGGGACTACAGCAACTCCGCCGACCTCTACCCCGAGAGTGTCGCGGGCGCGACCGGTTTCTCGATGGCCAACGGTGCGGCGAGTTACTCAGTGCGCGGCTCGTCCTACATCGTCCCGCTGTTCGGCGGTTACCCCGGCTCGCTTCGGATCGGTCGGAACGGCAACCTCCCGGCCAACCGACTCGACGCTCGTACTTTTACCCGTGTCCACGTGCACATCTACGTCAGCCGGCCGACCCCGGGCGCGTTGTTGTGGTTCAACCAGGACGGTCAAAAGGGTCTGGGCGGCATGCATCTCAACTTCCAGACCGGCTGGCACGACTACGACTACGCAATCGTGAGTCAGTTCAGGGGAACCACTCCGTGGGCTGGCCAGATGCAGGGCCTCCGACTGCAGACTTACGCGCAGGGCCCCACGAATGTGAGTGTTGATTTCCTGCGCATCTATCAGCCATCAGCGGCATCGCGGGTGACGTGGCAGTCCCCGACCGGGCAGGCCGCGCAGCTGTACTGGTCAAGCACCGCGGCGCGCCCGGCAGGTGGCTACGGTTCGACCTGGGGACCGGTGGTCAACGGCTCGACCGGCCTGTCGACGACGGGTCCAGCCACCGCAGACCTGTCCGGCTACCCACCGAATACCGCGTTCTACACAGTTTCCGGTGGACACGTGGTCGGCGCCGCGACCTCGCTGATTCCGCGACCGAATGTGGTCGTCGACAGCCCTAGCAGTGCCGGCTGCGGCGACTTTGCGACTCACTATCTGGGTCACCCGTGGCGATTTACGAGCACCCGGGATCTCGCGGGTCTGAGGAACGTCACCAACGTCAGTTTCGCCGGCGGCGTCCTGTCTGCCACGAACGGTGCGCCCAGCCGCAACGATCCACAGGTGTATCTGCCAACCGGAAGCGGGATCGACGGGCGCCGCTGGCACCGTTTGACGCTGGTCACCAGCTATGACGGCGCGTTCAACCTGGGGAGCCAGCCCGGCGGCGGCACGATGGCACGGTTCATGTGGAAGTCACAGGGCCAGACCCTGGTCTCGCAGACCAACGACCTGGTCACTTACGCGGGCAAGCGCAGCATCGCCGTCGATCTCGCGATGCCGGTCGCAACGCTCACCGAGCCGGACGCCAGGCCTCGATACGCATTCGCGGCGGCCGCAAAGGTCACTCAGATCCGGTTCGACCCGAATGAGGATCCGGGCGCCCGACGCTGGCACATCTACTCGGTTCGCCTCGCGGAGGACTGCTGGACTCAGACGAGCTTCAATGTCGCGTGGCACGACTCGGGCTTCATCAGCGGTGCTCGAGCCACCATCTACGCGGTGGCCGGGTCACACATCTACACGCTGGGGACGGTGGCTGAGTACGCTGGCGCCAACAACTACAGCCTGAAAGCCTCGCGGCTTCCGGCGGGTAGGTACACGGTCAAGGTGACCGTTGCCAACAAGGGCGCCGTCGGGTGGCACAGCGCGTCAGGCCCGTTGATCATCGCGCGCTAAGAGTGACCACGTCGGACCCGTTAGGGGTTGCCTTCGGCGCTGGCTGAGCAAGTCCAGCGCCGGTCCCGAGGCCCTGTATTTCTGGGGTTCGCGCGCCCAACACTGGCTATCAGCTGATAATGCGTCGGCTCGATCTCACATCTGCGGTTTAGTGGCACCACAGGATGGTCATAACGGAGAGTGGCGAACTGTTGGTGAACTTTCGCGGACAGTCTGCAACGAACGAGGCCGCACGCGCGTCTATTCAGTAGGCGGCAAGGGTGTTGCCGCGGCCCGGAGTGGAGTGTCTGGATGTTCGAAGAAGTACCGCACCAACGCCGCGGGCTTGCTCGACTGTCCGCTCATCCGGTCGTCGTAGGCCCCTTCGTGGTCGGTAGCGGGCTCTTGATTGCGGGCTTGAGCGGGTCCGTGGCCCTCGCCGCGACCGTGATCACCGCATCGACCATCGGCTTGCCGTCACCGGGCGCCAGCCATGCGAAGGCGGCTGTGGTCGCCGAAAGCAGCGCCCGCCATCGCGACCGGCACGCTTCCAAGGCTGCCCAATCCTCGGATCGACAGGCTTCCTCCAGCTCCATGATCCCGCCGTCCTCGACAACTACCCTGCGTCCGGCCGTCCCCTCGCCGGTCGCGTCGGCTCGGCCGACGACGTCTGCCACCCTGGCGTCCAGTTCGGCGCCTGGGCCGCCGCCGACCACGGTGCCGAGCACGTCCCCGGCACCGTCGAGTAGTGGCCCGGCCGGCAACGCCGTGGTGTTCATCTACGGCCGGGCGCCGGTGAACCGCCTGAGCTTCTACTTCGCGACGGTGCACAGTGGCGCGGGTGCCGGCGGGTCCGATCTCTACGAGGTAACCGACCGGCGCGGGTTCAGCGTCGGCATCGATCCGGCCGTGCAGATCACCTCCGGTTCGGTGCTCTGCCCGCCGACTGGTTCGCGGTGCACCAGCACAGACCTCATCGGCGCGGCCGACAAGGGATTCTTCGCCGAAGTCGGCATCGACGCGTCCGGAAACCTGCGGGTCGTGGCTGAGCGGGACAACGCGGCCGCGACCTCGAGCCCCGCCCCGGATGCCTCGGCTTCCCCGCCGAGCCCGACGCGCACCCCCGACAACCTGGCGCCAGGCATCAAGGCTCCCCCGAGTTCAAGATCCGGCGGTGCGATCGCGGCTCCGAGTACCACTGCAGCGCCGACGCCCGCGGGCTGACGCGGTAGCTGCTCAGTCAAGATCCGGCCGGAATCCCCACCAACGCGGTCACTTCGGTTGCCAACTTCTCCAGGCCGGCCTCGGCCGCCCGCTCCGAGCCGTCCGGAATCACGAGCTCCAGGTAGGCCTTGCATTTTGGTTCGGTGCCGGATGGGCGGACAACGACCCGGCCGCCGTCGAACCGCAGGATCAGCACGTCGTTGTCCGGCGCGAGATCGGTGACGGTGACCGGTCGGCCGAGCATGGTGGCGGGCAGGTTGGACCGCAGCCTGGCCATCGCGTCGGCGATCAGGGACAGATCATCAACGCGCCAGGACAGTTGGGACGTTGCGTACAGGCCGTATTCGGCAGCCAACTCGGTGAGCCGCTGGGCCAGCGACGAGCCGGCCGCCTTCAGGGCCGCGGCCTGCTCGGCCACCAGCAGCGCAGCGGAGATACCGTCCTTGTCCCGCACCAGATCTGGGGCAACGGCGTAGCCCAACGCTTCTTCGTAGCCGAAGACCAGATCCGGCGCAGCCCGCGCGATCCACTTGAATCCGGTCAGGGTCTCAGCGAAGTTCACACCATGTTTGGTGGCCATCGCCGACAGCATCGTCGACGACACGATGGTGGTTGCGTAGGTGCCGCGGATGTCATGGCTGAGCAGCCAGTCGGCGAGCAGGACGCCGACCTGGTCGCCGCGCAGCATCCGCCAGACCGAGGGTTGCTCGCGGTCGGCCGCGGGGAATCGCGCGCCGACCGCGCAACGGTCTGCATCCGGATCGTTGGCGATGATCAGGTCGGCGTCGGCACGTCCGGCCAGGGCTAGCGCCAGATCCATCGCGCCGGGCTCCTCCGGGTTCGGAAATGTGACCGTGGAGAAGTTCGGATCGGGCTCGGCCTGTTCGGCCACCTCGTTCGGGGCCGCGAAGCCCGCTGCCGCGAACACGTCCCGGACGATCGAGGTACCGACGCCGTGCATGGCGGTATGCACGATGTTGATGTCGCGTGGCGAATCTGGGCGGACCAGCGCGGAAATGGCAGAGACGTATGCGGTGACCACCGATTCGTCGAGGACCGTGTAGTCCTGACTCAAGGCGATCGACGCGACAGACGCGACGGCGCGGATCTGTGCCTCGATGTCGGAATCCATCGGCGGCACGATCTGCGCACCGTCGGCGGCGTAGACCTTGTAGCCGTTGTCCTGCGGCGGGTTGTGCGAGGCGGTCACCATCACACCGCCGACAGCGCCGAAATGCTGCACCGCGAAGGCCAGCACCGGCGTCGGCAGCAGCCGGGGGAGCAGTCGCGCGTCGTAGCCGGCCGCCGCGAAGATGGCCGCGGAGTCCTGGGCGAACGACTTCGAACCGTGCCGGCCGTCATAGCCGACGACGACGATTCCGCCGCCGTGGCCCGCCGCGGTCAGGTAGCCGGCTATACCGGCCGCCGCCCGCCGGACCACCGCGGTGTTCATGCCGTTGGGTCCGGCCCGCAGCGGACCGCGTAGACCGGCCGTGCCGAAGGTGAGCGGCCCCGAGAACCGGTCGGCCAACTCGACGATGGCGGACTCGTCACCGGCTACGGCGTGATCGAGCAAGGAGCGCAGTTCGGCCACGGTGTCAGGGTCCGGGTCGTCGCCGAGCCATGCCTCGGCGGCAGTCCGCAGGTCGGAGTCCAGCGCGGTCATCGAGGCCTACAAGCGTGTGATCAGGTCGGTCAGCAGGCCGCCCGCGCGGGTCGCGGCGGCCTTTCCGGCGGCCAGCACCTCTTCGTGGTTCAGCGCCTGGCCCGTCATGCCCGCTGCGAGGTTGGTGACCAGCGAGATGCCCAGGACCTCACTGCCTTCAGCGCGGGCGGCGATCGCTTCCAGCACTGTGGACATGCCGACCAGATCGGCCCCCATGGTGCGCAACATCCGGATCTCGGCAGGTGTCTCGTAATGCGGCCCGGGGAGTTGGGCGTACACGCCCTCGGACAGGCTCGGGTCGATCGCGTGCATCAGGCCACGCAGGCGGACCGAGTACAGGTCGGTGAGGTCGACGAACCGGGCGCCTTCCAACGGCGAGGTCGCGGTCAGGTTCAGATGATCGGAGATCAGCACCGGCTCGCCGACCGCCATGTCGGTGCGGAGCCCCCCGCAGCCGTTGGTCAGCACCGTCACCTGGCAGCCGGCGGCGGCCGCCACCCGCACACCGTGCACCACGGCCCGAACCCCGCGGCCCTCGTAGAAGTGGGTGCGGCCGAGGAATGCCAGTACCCGCTTGCCGTTCACGTCCAGGGAGCGGATCCTTCCGGCGTGTCCGGCCACCGCGGGCGGTAGGAACCCCGACAGGTCGGTGTTGGCGAACTCGATGCTGTCGCCGGCCATTGCTTCCACGGCCGGGACCCAGCCCGATCCGAGCACCAGGGCAACGTCGTGGCGTTCGACCCCGGTTCGGTCGGCGAGATGGGCAGCGGCCTCGCGGGCCACTGTCATCGGATCGGTCGATTGGGTCACGAAGGGTGAGCCTAGTGCCGGGCGCAATCCACCCACCCGCTCACTCCACCCGATGATCAAGGAGAAATGGCCGCTGTTGAAGATCAACTAACG
>DASXHV010000190.1:0-15695 GCA_036488285.1 Jatrophihabitans sp.
ATACGTGCAGTCCTCCGGCGGAATTTTCAACGGCAGCACGCATCTGGATTACACGAACTACTTCGAGGTGCTGCCCTCCAACGCGTTGGAACGCGGCCTGTTTCTCGAGGCCGACCGGATGCGATCACCGCGAATCACCGAGGAAAACCTCGCCAACCAGATCGACGTGGTCAAGGAAGAGATCCGCGTCAACGTGCTCAACAGGCCATACGGTGGCTTTCCCTGGTTGGTGTTACCGCCGGTCCTTTATGACACTTTCCCCAATGCCCACAATGGGTACGGCGGTTTCGAGGATTTGCAGAACGCCACCGTCGAGGATGCCTCGACGTTCTTCGACAGCTACTACGCACCGGCCAACGCAGTGTTGTGCGTGGCCGGCGACACCGACCCGACGAAGGCGATCGAGCTGATCGAACGTCACTTCGCAAGCATCAAGCGACGCAAGAAGCCAGTACGGCCGAACTTCGCGGAGCCGGAGTTGACCGCGGAACGGCGCGAGAGTGTCACGGACGCATTGGCGCCGATGCCCGCGGTCGCCTTGGGCTACCGGGTACCGGATCCGAGTGCCGACTTGCATGTGTACCTGGCCAGCGTGCTGCTCGCCGAGATCCTGTCCGACGGCGACGCCTCCCGACTGCAACGCGCTCTGGTGCAGTCCAAGCGGTTGGTCACCGACGTCGGCGCCTACCTCGGCACCTTCGGCGATCCCCTGGAGGAGCGCGATCCGACCAAGCTGACCGTCACCGCGCACTACGCCGACACTGGCAGCACCGATAAGGTCATCTCGGCGGTCGACACCGAGATCGATCGGTTGGCCACCGACGGCCCCGAACCAGGCGAGCTGAACCGGGTTCGCACCAAGCTGGCCGGGACGATCTTCCGCGAGCTGGACCAGGTGCTCAACCGCAGTCTGGAGTTCGCGAAGTCCGAGCTGTTGTTCGGTACGGCGTCGATGATCCTCGACCTGCCGGCACTGCTGGCCCAGGTCACCGACTCCGACATTCAGGCCGCCGCCGCACGGCTGACGCCGTCATCTCGTGCGGTCGTGGAACTGCTACCGGGAGCCAACCAGTGAGCCCAACCAAAATCGCGCCCCTCGAGCCGGTACCGCCGCTGACCAGGCCGGCGCGTCCGAAGAAGATCACTGCAGCCGAGCGAACGCTGGCATCAGGCCTGCGGGTCATCGCGGTACGGCGACCGACGGTACCCATGGTCGAGGTCCGCCTGAGGGTGCCGTTCTTGTCCGCCAAGCCACGACATCTTGCGCGTGCGTCGTTGCTGTCCGACACGATCCTGACCGGTACGGCCAACCTCGACCGGACCGGCTTGGCGATCGCGCTGCAGGAACTCGGCGGCGACATCTCCGTGGGTCTGGACGCGGACCGGTTGCTGTTGTCGGCGTCGGCTCTCTCGACGCGGCTCTCCGATCTGCTCGGCCTGTTTGCAGAGGTTGTGACGTCGGCGAGTTATCCGACCAACGAAGTGTCCGGCGAGCGTGCCCGGCTGGTGGAACGAATCAGTATGGCCCGCTCCCAGCCCGGGGTGATCGCCAATGAAGCGCTCGGACAGCGCATGGCACCCGGACACCCCTACGGCAGCTCATTGCCTGCCGCCGCCGACGTCGAGGCCACCACGGCGGCTCAGTTGCGCAAGCTGCACAGCGACCTCGTTCGCCCGAATGGTGCGTTCCTGGTGATCGTCGGTGACGTGTCACCGGCGCGTGCCTTGGACCTGGCCGAGCGGAACCTGTCCGAATGGACCGGCAACGCGGTGCCTCAGAAGGTGCCTGCGCTACCCGCACTGCAGACCCTGCCGTTGCTGATCGTGGACCGCCCCGGCTCGGTGCAGACCTCGCTGCGATTCGGCGGCGAGGCGTTGCCCCGAGGTGACGAGCGGTATGCGGCGCTGCAGCTGGCTAACCTGGCCTTCGGTGGCTACTTCTCTTCGCGGTGGGTGGAGAACATCCGCGAGGACAAGGGCTACACGTATTCACCGCGCAGCGGGCTGGAGCATGCGACGTTGGCATCCTCGTTCTCCGCCGCCGCGGATGTCGCGACCGAGGTGACCACGCCTGCCGTGCTGGAAACCCTTTATGAGCTCGGGCGAATCTCGTCATTGCCGATCACCGGGAATGAGTTGGAATCGGTCCGTCAGTACGCGATCGGCACGCTGTCGCTGTCGACCTCGACGCAGGCCGGCCTGGCTTCGACCCTGTCCGGACTGCTCGGCGCCGGTCTGAACCTGGACTGGCTGGCCAGCCACCGTCAGCGCCTGACCGAGGTGAGCATCGATGACGTGGCATCGGCGGCCGCGGAATTCCTCGCGCCCCGCAAACTGGTCGGCGTCGCGGTGGGGGACGCAGGCCAGATCGCCTCGTCGCTGGCCGGCATCCTCGACGTCGAAGGGGCCTGAGGCACCGATGTCGGATGGCATCGGCGTCGGACTGCCGCCGTTGCCACCGCTGGCGCCCGTGCCGGTGCTGGCCCGGGTCGCTCACGATCGGATCGCGCATCGGCGCACCGACACCGAGTGGCTCGAGCAGCGCTGGGCCGACAAATCCACCCGGGTACTGGTGCTGTCGGCGGCGTCCATCACTCCGGTGACTCCGGATGGCGCCGTCAAGTACTTCGACCCGGCACAAATTGCCGAGGCAGGTATCGACGGCGATCGAGTTCTGCTCGGCGCGGCCGAGGGCATCGTGTATTTCGCCGTGCTGGCATACACCGCGGCGACGACCGCCGCTATCGATGCGGACTGGCGGGGGCTGCGTGATCTCGCGGTGGACTTGTCCGACCTCGACGTCGGCCTCATGACGGCAGCGGTCGCGCTGCAGGAGTGGCATCAGCGGCATGGGCATTGTCCGCGATGTGGTGCGGTCACCGAGGTCGCCCAAGCGGGTTGGACCCGGCGGTGCCCGCAGGACTTCTCCGAGCACTTTCCACGCACCGATCCGGCGGTCATCATGCTGGTGCATGACGGAGCCGGACGATGCGTGCTGGCCCGTGGCCCGCAGTGGAATCCCGGCCGAATGTCGGTGCTTGCCGGTTTCGTCGAGGCGGGGGAGTCCGCTGAGGCGGCCGTCCGGCGCGAGGTTTTCGAGGAGGTCGGTATCTCCGTTCGCGATGTGCGTTACGTCGCCAGCCAGCCACATCCGTTCCCGGCTTCGCTGATGCTCGGCTTCACAGCGGTGCTGGACGGCGACGCGACGCTGCGCTTGGACGGCGACGAGATCGCTGAGGCGGCGTGGTTCAGCCGCGACGAGGTCCGTCGGGTGGGGGACTGGGGCCAGGAAGAAGCGGACAGTGATGCGATGCTGCGGGGTCTGCCGTCCGAGCTGTCGATTGCCCGGCAGCTGATCAACGCCTGGGTCGCCGAAGGCGACTAGTCGCGGCCAGTTGCGACTAGTTGTCGCTAGTTTTGGCTCACGACGTTCCAAGTGCTGGATGCTTGGGATCGTCGCGGCGCAGCACCAGATCGGCGATCGCGGCTGGATCGACGTCGATGTCGTAGCGGTCGAACGCTGGCAGCGTCCAGGCCCACTCGGGCCAGTCCGCCTCGGTCTGCCGTCGTCGTGCCTGTCGGGAGACCGAGGCGTGAATCGTGACGTCGAATTCGAGTTCACTGCCGAGCAGCAGCTCACCGACCAAGAGCAGAAGGCCGTTCCCAGGAAGGGCAATCGGATCTGTCCGGGTGGCGCGGTTGCTGACCGGGTCTCGCAGTGAAGGCAGATAGCGACCGTCCTCGAGCACCGGCCGGAGCACCTCGCGTTGCAGCGCCGCACGGTCCAGCCAGCCCGAATAAAAGGCCTCGACATCCTGTCGGCCGTACTCCAGCCGCAGCGAGGCGTCTCGGTAGAACCAGTCGGCTGCAACCACGCCCACCGGCCGGCCCACACCCGTCAACTGCACGCGTACTGCTTCGGCGAGTTCGTCCAGCCGGGCACACCGCGGCCCGTCCAAGGCGACCCGCAATGGACGGCTGCCGTGATGCGCCTGGATCAGCCGGTCAGCGAGGGTGACCGGCAGCCGGTCGACACCGATCGGGGTGAATTTCACGCGGCCAGTGACGCGAGCTTTTCCTTGACCTGCGTGACAGACGGATTGGTCAAAGCTGATCCGTCAGGGAACTCCAATGTCGGTACGGTCTGGTTGCCGCCGTTGACCTCCATGACGCGTACTGCGGCGTTCTCGTCCTGCTCGATGTTCACCTCGGCGAACTCGATACCGGCCTGCTTCAGCCCTTGTTTGAGCCGCACGCAGTAACCGCACCACGACGTGGTGTACATCGTTACCGAAGCTGTCATCGACCTCATCCTTCTTCCGATCACGTGTGCTCCATTCAACCTCGCGGCGGCCGCCGATGATTCCCTGACACCCGATGCAGGACGTCCGTACATGACGGGACTCACTCGACGATGACCGGCGCCTCGTCGAAGTGTCGGGCGCCATTGGCAGGATGGGCAGGGTGACCACCGATCCGGACGACAGCGCGGCCGCGGCCGCCGTGCTCGCCGGGCTGGATCCCGAGCAGCGGGCCGCAGCCCTGGCCGTGCGAGGCCCGGTATGTGTGCTGGCCGGCGCCGGCACCGGCAAGACCCGGGCCATCACCCACCGGATCGCCTATGCGGTGCGCTCCGGGGCAGTGCCGGCGGACTCGGTGCTGGCGGTCACGTTCACGGCGCGGGCTGCCGGCGAGCTGCGTACCCGGCTTCGCGGCCTCGGCGTCGGTGGCGTGCAGGCGCGCACGTTTCACGCCGCGGCCCTTCGGCAGCTCAACTACTTCGCACCCCAGATCCTGGGCGGCCCGATGCCCGAGGTTGCCGACCAGCCGATCCGCTGGATCACGCAGGCCGCCAACCGGCTGAGATTGAAGACCGATCGGGCCGAACTGCGCGACCTGGCGGGTGAGATCGACTGGGCGAAATCCTCCCTCGTGACACCTGCGGACTATGTGGCCGCGGCCGCGAAGGCCAACCGGGGCATCTCGCTGACAGCCGGTAAGGTCGCCGAGGTCTACGCCGGTTACGAAGAGGCCAAGCGCCGTAACAACGAGATCGATTTCGCCGACCTGCTGCTGATCATGGCTGGCGCTCTGGAAGAGAACGACAAGGTGGCGGCCAAGGTCCGCGGGCAGTACCGGTACTTCGTGATCGACGAGTACCAGGACGTCTCGCCGATTCAGCAGCGGTTGCTCGATGCCTGGATGGCCGACCGCGACGACATCTGCGTCGTCGGTGACGCCAACCAGACGATCTATTCATTCGCCGGGGCGCGGCCGTCCTATCTGTTGGACTTTCCCGAGCGATACCCGAATGCCACGGTGGTCCGACTGGAACGGGACTATCGCTCGACCCCCCAGGTGGTCGACCTGGCCAACCGGCTGATCAGCGCGGCACCGGCGGCTGGCTCTGGCGGCGCGGCCGCATCACCGAGGCTGACCCTGATCGGCCAGCGGCCGGACGGCCCCAAGCCCACCTTCGCCGAGTACGACGACGAGGTGGCAGAAGCAACGGCCGTCGCGTCGACGGCCAGGCGACTCATTGCCGATGGCGTTCAACCCGCCGAGATCGCCGTGCTGTTCCGGATCAACGCTCAATCCGAGGCGTACGAGCAGGCCCTCGCTGCGGCCGGCATCCCGTACGTCCTGCGTGGCGGCGCGCGGTTCTTCGACCGTGCCGAGGTTCGGCAGGCGGTGGTGCTGCTGCGCGGCGCGGCCAGAGCCGACGACGGCAGCGTCCCGCTGACCCAATCCATCGCCGAGGTGCTCAGTTCGGTCGGCTGGAACGCTGAGCATCCGCCGCCGGGCGGGGCCGCTCGGGAACGCTGGGAATCTCTGGCGGCACTGATAGGTCTGGCCGAACAGTTGCTCGCCGACCAACCGGAAGCTCGCCTGGACGAGTTCAACGCAGACCTCGCCCAGCGGGCCACTGCGCAGCATGCGCCAACCGTTCAGGGCGTCACGCTGGCCTCGTTGCACTCGGCCAAGGGCCTCGAATGGGACGCGGTCTTCCTGGTCGGCCTGGCCGACCAGACGATCCCGATCCAGCACGCCACCACTCCGGAGCAACTCGCCGAAGAACGGCGGCTGCTCTACGTGGGCATCACCCGAGCTCGGCAACGACTGTCGCTCTCGTGGGCCCTGGCTCGCAATCCTGGCCAGGCTCGCAGGCGTCGGCCGAGCCGGTTCCTGGACGGTCTGCGGGCTGGCGGCGCCACGCGTTCGGCTGCGGCACCCAAGCGCAAGAAGGTCGTTCCGGAATCGGGCGATGCGGCGATGTTCGGTCGGCTCCGAGCATGGCGCAAGATGCAAGCCGAATCCCAAGGTGTCCCGGCGTTCGTAGTGTTCTCGGACGCGACGCTGGTGGCGATCGCCGACAGCGCGGCCACCGATCGGGCGGCGCTGGCCCGCATCTCCGGCGTCGGCCCTACGAAGCTGGACCGCTATGCCGAACCGGTTCTGGCAGTGCTGGCTGGTAAGGATCCTGAACCCGTCGACGTGGACTAGCGTCCCCGCGTCGCGCGCCGGGTTGCTGTCCGAGGCCGAATCGCCATACCCGGAAAGGGTGTTCGCTCGAAATGCCGTTGACCGGTCACCGAGCGCGGGTATCGTTGACCCATCAAGTACCTCGCTGTCGCGGAATGTCGGTCTGACATTCGTCATCAATTTTCGGCCAATCGTCGAAAATCGTTTGTGCGCATCTGATCCACTCCGATAGCCTCGCGTGCACACAAACAAAACAGCCCCCGCGCGCCGCTTACCGGTGGACAGCGCCCGAGACAGGAGGAGGTGCCCCGTGATCACAGCCAAGACCAACATCGCAGTCGTGGCGCACCCGGCTGCCTTCACTGCTGTCTGGGCTACCTCTGCGCTCAATGCAGCCGTCTCGACGAAGGCCGTCTACCGCGATCGCGTCCCCGGCATCGGAATGACGGATGTCGTCTTCGGTCAGGCTCATCGACCTCGAAGGAAACCGTTCTGATCACCACAGAGCGAACCCTTCGAGGCCGCGGATTCCCTGACCGGGAACCGCGGCCTTTGTTATTTCCCGGCCCCGATCCCTGTCCGCCCACTACCCACCGAAACCAGATGAAGACCTCGACATCGAGCCCGACCACCCAACGAGAACTAGGAGGTGACCCGACGTGTTTGCCACTTCGACCCTGACCGAGCTGGAGGCGCAGCCGTGGGTTGCGGCCACACCCAAGGCCGCGATCGCCATCTGTGAACCACTCACCCCGACCGTTGACCCTGCCTTCGGGGCTGACATCGACGACCTACCCTGCCGAGCGCTTGACGCGGACCTATGGTTCGCGGAATCGCCTGCCGAGCTGGAACGAGCCAAGGCCTACTGTGCCGACTGCCCGGCCCGGACCGGCTGCCTGGCAGGCGCGCTCGATCGGCGCGAACCGTGGGGCGTCTGGGGTGGCGAAATCTTCAGCCAGGGCACTGTGATCGCTCGCAAGCGGCCGCGTGGTCGGCCGCGCAAGAACGCAACTGAGGTCGCTGCGTGACCGCCAGGACTACCCGTTGGATCGATCAGCGGGATGGCCTGAGCTCGGCAGTAGCCACGCGCAGTACCGCCACGAATTTCGAGATGAACTCATTGAGGAGCATTCAGATGTATTCCATGTATGAAGCATTGTCGCGTGACCGAATGCGCGAGCAGCGTGAACACGCTGCGCATCAGAGGTTGGCCAACGAACTGGCATCGGCTCGCCGGTGGCAATGGCTGGCGGCTTACGCCGCCCGTCGTGCGGCTCGTTACCAGCGTCAGTTGGCCGAACATTCCGCCGCCGCTGACTACTCACTCGTCGGCTGATATCGGCCTGACGGACAACTGAAACGAGATCAACCCGAGCTTCGGGAGGTTCTATCACCAGGCGGTGACAGAACCTCCCGAAGCCGTATCTGCAAGTCCCGTGCCGCCGTGCTGGACCGTCCTGGCACGATGGCCGACAATGCCGGAATGGATTCGTTGGTGTGCCAGCTCTGCGGGCGCGTCGCTCAACACAGCGCCGATGAATCCAGCGCCGATGAGTCCAACGAAGCGGACCCGCGTTTGAGCTGGGTGATGGACCGCAACGGTGACCGGATCAGCTGGACCTGCCCGTCCTGCGCCGTCGAGAACGTTCGGGCGATGGAGGCCAAGCTGGACGCGCAGTGGTGGTGACGCGCAGTGGTGGTGACGCGGATTGACGAGTGAGGCGGATTGACCGATGAGCTAGGCGGCGAATCCAGGCTGCCACTGCTCGGCCAGTTGCCGGTACGGTGCGGTCGCACCGAGTTGGCACAGGACGCCGATCGACCCGAGCGTCACGCGGTGCAGCAGCAGATATTCCGGCGGCAAGTTCAGCATTCGCCCGACCCGGGCCGCTTCATTGCGCGGATCGCCGATGCGTTGGGCCTGCTCCCGCATCCAGTCGCGGGTGAAACTGAACTCCGGGTGCGCGAGCGGTTCCAGGATGGGGCGCAGGTAGTCCATCACCCGGGCCGCGTCGATCTTGATCCCTGGTTGGATGAAGTTCCCGGCGTGCATCGCCTCGATCACTGCATCGACCTCACCGGCGAGTACCAGCCGGGTGATGCGACCCAGCGGCTCCGGTGTCCCGTTGGGCAACCGAGCGACCGCACCGAAGTCGACAACGCCGAGACGGCCGTCGGGCAGCAACCGGAAGTTGCCCGGATGCGGGTCGGCGTGCAGTAGGTGGCATCGCTGCGGCGCGGAAAAGTGCAGCAGCGCCAGCAACCGACCGGACAGGTTGCGCTGCTCCTGGGTTCCGGCCGCGATGATCTGGGACATCGGCGTTCCGTCCAGCCATTCGCTGACCACCACCTTCGGGGCACTGGCCACCACCCGGGGGACGACGATCTCTGGATCGTCGGCGTAGGCATCTGCGAAACTGCGCTGTGCGTCCGCCTCGAGGGTGTAGTCCAGTTCCTCGCTGACCCGAGCCTTGAGTTCGGCCAGTAACGGCTTGACGTCCAGGCCAGGCGAGATCATCCCGAACAGCTTGGCGAATCTCGACAGTTGGTTGAAGTCGGCCATCAGGGCCGGACCGGCGCCCGGATACTGGATCTTGACGGCCACATCGCGGCCGTCTGACCAAGTTCCGCGGTGTACCTGTCCGATCGACGCCGCCGCGGCGGGGGTGTCGTCGAAGGATCGGAACCGGCTCCGCCAGGATCGGCCGAATTGCTCATCCAGTACCCGATGCATGACGTGGCCTGCCATCGGGGGCGCGGCCTCCTGGAGCTTGGTCAGCGCTTCCCGGTACGGCGCGGCAGACTCCTCGGGCAATGCTGCTTCGAAGACGGACAGCGCCTGGCCGAATTTCATCGCGCCGCCCTTGAGCTGGCCGAGCACCGCGAACAACTGCTCAGCGGTGCGCTGGGCCATCTCGGCCTGGACATCCTCGGCAGATCGACCAGTGAGTCGTTTGCCGAACCCGAGCGTGGCACGTCCTGCGACGCCCAGTGGCAGCTTGGCCAGTTGTGCGGTGCGGGCTACGCCTCGCTGTGGGATGTCGCTGGCTCGCTGTTCGCGATTGGCTCGCTGGCGCTCGCTGCGATGCTCACTCATGAGGCTCCTTGCTCTTCGCGCGAGCGCTCATCGCTGGCACTCGTTCCGCGCCTCACTCGCTGGCGCTCGCTGCGATGCTCACTCATGACACGATCACAAGGTCATTCTGCCGTGTCGCGCTCCGTCCTGCCGTTGCGCCGCAGTCACATCGGTGATGAACCGACCAACTTCGCCGCCGTAGCCGCCAATCGGGCAGGTGCCATTCCAGGGTTCCTTCGATGGTGGCCGGCTGCTGACGGTCCAAATAGGCCAACGCCTGACTTGCCGTGACCCCGGCGGCGGCCACGCACAATGCAACGTCGGATGCTGCCCGGTGGCGTGGCTTGCCGGCCAGCTGCACCGCCATCGCCGGCCACGCCGGGTCGCGATCGGTGCGGTGTAGATCCGCGCAGCGCAGGCAGCTGGTCACGCCCGGCAGGACCAACGGGCCGATCACGCCTCGGTTGCCCTCCACGCGCGCCACCAGGTGGGCGGCGGAATCCAGATGCAGGCTGCTACGCACCGTCGAGTCCACCGGAGCCGGGTCGGTGAGGACAACCAGGTCGGCAACCCGGTCGGCGGGGATCGGCGTCGTGTCGACATCCGGCGCAGCCCGCCGGATCGCGTCGACCGCGGCGATGCCGAAGCGCCGTCCCTCGTCGGCAGGTGCCAGGCCGCCCGGACAGGCGTCGGCCGCTCGGACGTCGCCGCCGTGCACGAGCTGAACCCACCCGATCCCGGCGGCCGCCATCGTGGCCGCCACCGAGGTGGCCAGCCGTGAGGTGCCGTGCACCGCCACCGCTGCCTCGCGCCGGGCGTGCAACACCGCGGATGCGTCGCCACCGAATTGGGTGCTCAGCGCGGCCAGGTCAGAACCGAGGTAGGCCGGTACCGGGGGAGCGGTAGCAGTCCAGTCGGCTTCCGGGCCGGGCGTCAAGAACCCAAGCTCGTCGAGCTTGTTACGCAAGGCTGCGACTGGCGCAGTGGTCTCGGCCGCCGACCGCGCACGCGCGCCGCGGTTCGACAGCAGAGCAGACACGTGCTCCGAGTGCACGTTCTCGACGACGATGCTGCGCGACCCGAGCTCGATCTGGACGACGTCCGCCGCCCGCCAGAGCACGCTCGCCGCAGCGTTCAGCTGGGCGGGGCTGGGTGGTGGATCGGAGGATGCGCGCGATCGCCGCAGGGAGGTAGGCACAGTCGTCATGGCAGCACCGTGGCATATCGACGACTCTGCGAGGATCGCTTTTCCACAGGTCGGGTAACCCTCAACTTCATGTCCACACTTGTGGAGCTTTCTGTGGATAACCTGCGGATGACGCGCCGGTAAGCGCCGATCGAGCGTGGACAACCTGTGGACATCGGTGTGGGGTATCGGCGTCTGTCGGCCCAGCGCCCTACAGTGCGAGCTATGGCAGCTACTGCACCGCTCGTCGAGGTCCGGCGCAGCCCTCGCCGACGCCGGACGATCTCTGCGTACCGCGACGGCGAGAAAATCGTGGTGTTGCTGCCCGCACGGACCACCAAAGCCGACGAGGCACAGTTGGTGGCCGAAATGGTGGAGATGGTCACCAGACGCGAGCAACGGCGGCAGCTACGCGGCGCGCGGTCCGGTGACAGCGCGTTGATGGCCCGTGCCGCCGACCTGTCCCGGAATTACCTCGACGGCCACGCCCAACCCGCGAGTGTGCGTTGGGTGCGGAATATGTCGCACCGATGGGGATCGTGCACGCCTGCGGATCGAACCATCCGGCTGTCACATCGACTGCAGTCGATGCCGTCCTGGGTCATCGACTACGTGCTCATCCACGAACTGAGCCATCTGCTCGAATCGGGCCACGGCCCGCGATTCTGGGCTTGGGTGGATCGATACCCGCGCACCGAACGAGCGCGCGGCTACCTCGAGGGCCTGGCCTCGGCCGCTCAGTTACCGGACTGGTCGTCCTGTGAGCCGCCCGAGGCCTCAGGGTTGGACTCGGCAGTGTCGGACGCGGCAGACGTGTCTGATGCGGACGCAGCACTGTCTGAGGAAGGCGTGTCTGAGGAAGGCGTGTCTGAGGCAGCGGTCTCAGACTTCGGCGCACTCTTCTGAGCCGTGCCCTCGTCGGTGAAGTCGCTTATTTGCAGTTCTGCCGCGGTCCCGTAACTCGATGCGAAGCTTTGCGGGTCGTCCAGATCGTCCGTGGTCGGCAGCAGATCCGGATGGTTCCACAGAGTGTCGCGAACCGAGACGCCGTGGTGATCGGTCATGGCCAGCCACAGTGCAGCGGCGTCACGCAATCTCCGGGGGCGTAGTTCCAGACCAACCAGGGTTGAGAAGGTCTGCTCCGCGGGACCGCCGGCAGCGCGCCGTCTGCGGATCGCCTCGGACAGAGCGCCGGCCCCGGACATCCGGTCGCTGGCCGCCTTCGTCACGACAGTGTCGACCCAGCCCTCGACCAACGCGAGCAAGGTCTCCAGCCGGCGCAGTGCGACGTTCTGCGCATCAGTGTTCTGAGGCTCGAAGAGGCCACCCGTCAAGGCGTTCTGCAGCGATGCCGGGTCGGACGGATCGATGTCGGTCAAGGCATTGGTGATGACGTCAGGATCAATGTGGATGCCTCGCCCGTAGGCATCGACGGCTTCCATTATCTGCTGACGCAGCCAGGGAACATGAATGAAGAGCCGATGGTGGGCCGCTTCGCGTATTGCGATGAACAGCCGCACTTCATCGATCGGCCGCTCCAGGTCTTCGGCGAGCGTGTTGAGGTTTGACACCACGAGTGCGCCGGTACCGGCCGGCCCGAGCGGCAGGCCGATGTCGGTGGCCGAGACGACCTCTGATGCCAGGCCGGACAGGCCCTGGCCGAGTTGGGCGCCGAAGATCAGACCTCCGAACTGCGCCATCATCGGAGCCATCGCGCCGGCCTGCTCGCGAACCTCTTCGGGTAGCGAGGTGCCCATCGCGGCAACGACCCGGCTCGCGACCGGGTCGCACAACGCACCCCAGGTCCCGATGGTCTTCTCCACCCAGTCCACCGGCGTCCACGCTTCAGTGGTGGTCACGCCGGAGGGCAGATCGGTCACGTCGTCGAGCCACAGGTCGGCCAATCGCAATGCGTCAGCGACGGCTGCCGTGTCCGCGGCCGTCACGGGCTTGTGGGCGGACGCCAATCCGGAGATCGCCAGCTGGCGGGCGAGGTCCCAGTTGACCGGACCACTATCGCCGGACAGCAGTTTCTGCAGTTCTGCGAACAGCGGAATCTTGCTCGCCAGATCGTCGGGATCGCCGGACGGATCGTCCGATCCAGCGCCGAAACCGAAACCGAAGTTGCTCATTGGGTTCACGGTATATCTCAACGCGGCTATCGGCACGGTCGTGCCCGGTGCGACCTTCGCCCTCAGCGAACAGTCAGCCGATAGCCGGCCGTGCGCCCGGCGCGCGTCCATCGAAACCTGACCCGGCGCGCCTAACCTGTGGCTCGTGGCCTGGTTGTGGTGGTTACTCGCACCGACGCTGACCAGCGTCGTCGGGGCATGGTTGCTCTGGCTCCGCGGGCAGGTCGAATCCCGCGCCGGCGGGAGTCGCGGACAGTCTGGGATCGCCGAGCACCAGGCTTTGCTCCGGGCCCTGTCCGCCGGTGATCGGGTGGTCGATTCGCCGGCGACGATGATCGTGCTCGGTGCGACGGCGGCATCCGGGGAGTCGGCTGATCCGTCCACCGAACCGACTATCAGGAGCGCCAGATAGTCTGTCGGCGATGTCACGCCAACTCAGCACCCTGATCATCGGCGCGGTGCTCTGCCTCGCGATGGCCGTCACCAGTTTCAGCTTCCGGGTGCCCTATGTCGTGTTGAGTCCTGGACCGACCTTCAACACCCTGGGCAAGTACGGCGGCAACGACATCATCTCGATCAACGGCCACCCGACTTCTCAGACGTCCGGCAATCTGAATCTGACGACCGTCTCCGAGGATACCCAGAACACCACGGTCGCAGGCGCAATCAAGGGCTGGCTGCGCCACGACGAGGTCGTCGTGCCGCATGACAGCGTCAACCCGCCGGGTCTGACCCAGCAGCAGGTCAACGAGCAGGACAAGCAGGACTTCCTGCAATCGCAGAACACCGCTATCGCCGCGGCGGCCTGCGAGTTGAAGTACCCGCAGGGTTTCGGGATCCTCGACGTCTCGCCGGACTCGCCGAACGTGAATGTGCTCAAGCCGGGGGACTCGTTCGTGTCGCTGGACAACACCAAAGTCCACGACGATCCGAGTCTGCGGGCGGTCATCGCCAAGCTCAAGCAGGGCGACAAGGTGCCTGCCGTCGTCATCCGGGCCGGAAAGCAGACGTCGGTGACCGTGACCATGGGAGCGCCCGGGTCGGCCGGTGGACCGCCGCTGCTGGGGATCACTCTCACCAATGGCTGCCTGTTGCCCTTCGCCGTAACGGTGGATCTTGGTGGCATCGGCGGCCCGTCAGCGGGATTGATGTTCTCGCTCGGCCTGGTAGACAAGCTCGGCACCGTGGACCTGACCCACGGCAAATTCATTGCAGGGACCGGCACGATCGGCTCCGATGGAGCGGTCGGGCCGATCGGCGGCATTCAGTTGAAAATGATCGGGGCGAAACGGGCCGGCGCGTCGATATTCCTTGCACCGTCGTCGAACTGCTCGGATGTGCGGGGCAACATCCCGCCCGGGCTGAATGTGGTGAAGGTGACCAGCTTGCATGACGCGATCGCCAGCCTCAACGTGCTCGGCGCCGGTCAGACCGGGGTCCCGCACTGCTGAAAGTGATCAGTCCTGCAGAGTCGCGGCCAACGCAGCGGTGAGGTTGGGTGCAATGTCTGCTCCGGTTAGCAGATCCTCGCCGCGGTCATCCGTGCCACGCAGCCTGAGAAGTCCGGCGGAGCTCCCGTCCCGCAACACGGCAACGACCAACCGTGCCTCGCGCCGATCGGGATGATCGCCGGCCGCGCGCACCGCGGCATCCACATCGAGATCGCCCAATTCCTCCTCGGCCGAGGGCGGCAACATCACGATTTCGTGGCTGAGCGCGCAGCCGACGACCTCGTCCGGCCATCCGATCTGGGCCAGCGCTTCGTCCAGGGCGCCTTCGGGCAGCTCGTCCTGGGCGATCGGGGTGATCGCGGCGGGCGAGATCTCCTCTGCATCCAGCGGTTCCGGCGTGCCGGAAAGCATGCTCGCCGCTGCCGGATCGGCTGCCAGGGTGCGGGTGGGTACCAGGGCGAACAGGGTGGGCGGACCGTCCCACCCCGCCTGTCCAACGAAGGCCTCGATCTCGGCCGCAATGGCTTCGAGCATGATGGAATCGCCAGTTCGCTCGGATCGGCTGCCGTGCTGTTCGGTCATGACTAGATCGTGCCATCCAGCGGAACCGGTAGCAGGGTCGGTACGTTGCTGGTGCAGAGAGTAGAGCTGTTGCTGTGTCGCGTGCTGCCCGCGCGCTGCTGACCGCGGTCGAACTGTTCGGCCGCAGAGTGAGGAGATCTTCGTGTCGATGCGGCCGGAAATGCCCACGATCCGGGTGTCACGTCGCGGCAAGATCATCATCGGCGTGCTGATCTCGCTATTCGTCTTGCTGTCCCTGCTCGGTTCGGCCGCTCGGGTCTACACGAACTGGTTGTGGTTCGGCGAGGTCGGATATCGCAATGTCTTCTCCACCATTCTCTGGACGCGCGTGGTGCTTTTCCTGCTGTTCGGACTGGCCTTGGCTCTGATCGTCGGGGCGAACGTGTTCCTCGCATACCGGATGCGCCCGCCGTTCCGCCCCATCTCGCAGGAGCAGGAGAACCTCGAGCGCTACCGGGTCGCGCTGGAGCCGCGCAAGAAGCTCATCTTCGGGGTGCTGCTGGCGGTGCTGTTCATCGGCGCCGGGATGGCCGGCCAGCAGAACTGGAAGACCTGGCAGCTGTTCCGCTACGGAACGTCGTTCGGTGTGAAGGATCCGCAGTTCCACCGCGATATCTCGTTCTTCGCCTGGGACTACCCGGCGTACCGGTTGCTGCTCGGCTTCGGGTTCAACGCCATCATCTTCTCGCTGCTCTTGAGCTTGGCGGTGCACTACATTCTCGGTGCGTTCCGGATCGCGACACCGGGCCCGAAGCTCACCATCTCGGCTCGCCGGCACGTCACGT
>DASXHV010000199.1:0-6179 GCA_036488285.1 Jatrophihabitans sp.
CGCAGCCGCTGTGCAGGTGCCACGAGCGCCTTCTGCATCGAACCGGGCAGCAGGGGCAGTCCCGGAAGGCGAGCAGTGGACTGACGATGCCGCACTGCCCATGGGTCAGTGTCAGGTGGAGGCTGACTGTCGGGTTCGAGGCGATTTCTGTATTTCCGCGGACTTAGGCGTGAGCTGACCGTACGTCGTACACCTTCTCGTAACGCTCTTGTCGCTAGCGCTCCGCGATGCTCTTCCCGGCCCAAACTGATCTACGGGGAGTTGACCGGTGGAGTTGAAAGAGACTCTGAAGCCACGCAAGACCGAACGTTTCATCTTCATCTCCGATCGGCGCTTGGCCGCTGCCTGGCGCGACACCTTCGCCGAGCCCGCGGTTCGATTCGGCTGGCGCGTCATCGCCGCGAACAATCGGCCGATGGGCCGGTCCGCCAATGCCTTCGACTCGCTTGCTGAATGCCAGGCAGATGCACGTCGGGTGCATGATGCGGCGGCCCGAATTCAAGCCTCGGTTCTGTTCCGGCCAGCCGACTCACACTGGCTGTGGACGGCATCGCTGGACGCCGCGCCAGTCGCGGTCTGCGTCCACCTGTACAACCGCCGGGTCGAATGTGTTCGGGCGCTGAGCAAGTTCCTGGCCGCTATCTCGAACGTGAGCCCGCTCGAGACAGAGTTACGCGATCTGGGTCCGAACGCGATGCGCGCCTACGATCCGCCGACCGGCGCGCAAACCAGATCGGCGATCGCGCAGCCGACGGTCAGGCACACCAGGGCTGGACTCCACGAGTCGGCTGCCCTTCGGATCCTCGCCGGCGCGGACGTCCTGGTCGGCCAGGGCCCCTACTCGCCGGCCGTCAGATCATGATGCCGGACGGCGAGGTTTCGCCGCCCAGTTTGGCGATCGCCACACCACTAGCGCTCACGCCAGCCGCGCGAACGCCTGCCCGACCACATTTTCAGCTGTACGCCCTCAGCCACAGATCGCTGGTGAGGTGGCGGCTGCTCAGCGCGAACAACCGCGATCTCGGACGAGGAGGCGCGGGCTATCAGACCGCCGAGGAATGCCTGCAGGCCATTGACACCCTGCTCGGCCGGCTGCACGAATGCGAAGCGGCCATCCGTCCCGGTCCCCAGAATCGTTGGCTGTGGTCGCTCCGACTGGCGGGCACCGTGCTGGCGGTGTCCGGCCACGGATTCGACCGACAGATCCGTTGCATGAGGGCGCAGGCGCAGTTCGTCAGCTACGCGCCGGCTGCCGTCGTCGATGCCCCGATCAAGTACACCGGCGCGCGCCGGACGCGTGGATCGTTCTCGCATCTCCAGACGCCGCGGTCTGCGGTTTTCCAACCCGAGCTATGAGAACACGTCCAGTGATCAAGAACTGGCAGCCGGTCACGCTGCGGGCAAATGTGGGTCGTGGTTAATCCCCTGTTAACGGGCCAGCTCTCTGCCTGCCCGCGCGAACGCGTCAGATGAGGGCGCACGAGGAGTGCGTCATCATGCCCGATCCGCACGCGCTGCCTGACCGGCAAAGGCCTGACGCGCAAAAGCTATTGAGGAGTTTGGCTTGGCTACGTTGGACGTCGTCGCCGGTGATCCGGCGGTCGGTATGTCACCATCCGCGCACGGCGGATCCTCGCTGGCTGCTCAGAACGTCTCGGCCTGGTTCGGCTCCAACAAGGTGTTGGATCGCGTGTCGCTGACGATGCCGCCGCGCATCGTGACGGCCCTTATCGGTCCCTCCGGCTGCGGCAAGTCGACTTTCCTTCGCATCCTGAACCGCATGCACGAGTCGATACCTTCGGCCAAACTGGCTGGCGAAGTGCTGCTCGACGGGCAGGACATCTACTCACCAGGGCAACGCCTCACGAGCACTCGAAAGAGGATAGGGATGGTGTTCCAGAAGCCGAATCCCTTCCCGGCGATGTCGATCGCAGACAACGTGACCGCGGGCCTCAAACTCACCGGCATGCGAGTTTCCCGTGCGCACAAAGCGGACTTGATCGAGCGCTGCCTGAGCCGCGCCGGGCTCTGGACCGAGGTCAAGGACCGGTTGCACCAGCCCGGCTCCGCGCTGTCGGGTGGGCAGCAGCAGCGTCTGTGCATCGCTAGGTCGCTCGCGGTGAATCCGGACGTCCTGCTCATGGACGAACCGTGCTCGGCGCTGGATCCGACCTCGACCTACCGCATCGAGCAGACCATCACCGAGCTCGCGCCGGATGTGACGATCGTGATCGTCACACATAACATGCAGCAGGCCGCCAGAGTGTCACAGCAATGTGCGTTCTTCCTTGCCAGTCAGGGAACGCCTGGTGCCATCGTCGAAGCCGGCAGCACCGAGCAGATCTTCGGCAATCCCAAGGACACCCGCACCGAGGACTACGTCAGCGGCCGTTTCGGATGAACCCGCGATGACTCAGATCCTCGAGCCGTCCGAGCCGGTAGTCGCCCCTGCGCCCGACGACCGTCCCCGCGCCATCGATTCGGGGTTGCCGGCTTCCGACCGTGCCTTCCACGCGATCACGCGCGCCATCAGCATCTTCGTGCTCGCGGTGACGGGATCGATCGGCGCCTTTCTCGGCTATCAGGCGATCCCGACGCTGCACCGTTACGGCGTGCGCTTCTTCACCGAAACCCAGTGGGTTCCGGCACGGGACAAGATCGGTATCGCCGCGGTCCTCGTCGGCACGGTCGAAGTGGCTCTCATCGCGCTGGCGATCGCCTTTCCGCTCGCCGTGCTCACTGCCCTCTACATCAGCGAGTACGCCCCGCCTTGGCTCAAGTCGACGCTCGTCGCGCTCGTCGACCTGATGGCCGCCGTGCCCAGTGTCATCTACGGGGTCTGGGGCGTCTTCATACTTCAACCCAACGCGCTGTACCTGTCGCGATGGCTGGCCAGCTACTTCGGCTGGGTCCCGATCTTCAAGGTGGATACCGATCCGCGTGCCGCGTTCTGGGCGCAGTCGAAGTTCACCTCGTCCGCTTTCATAGCGGGGATCTGCGTGTCGATGATGATGATACCGCTGGCCTGCGCGGTGATGCTCGGAGTGTTCAAGCAGGCGCCGATCGGTGAACGCGAAGGCGCGTTCGCCCTGGGGTCCACCAAGTGGGGCATGATCCGCTCGGTCGTTCTGCCGTTCGGACGAGGCGGCATCATCGGGGGCACCATGCTCGGCCTCGGTCGGGCGCTCGGCGAGACCATCGCGGTTCTGCTGATCATCTCGCCCGCCTTCGACATCAAGATCAAGATCCTGAGTAACGGCACCCAGACCGTGTCGGCCTTGATCGCGGGCAACTTCGGTGAGGCGACGTCGTCGCAGCTGACCGCCTTGCTCGCCGCTGGTTTCATGCTCTTCCTGATGACGATTGCCATCAACACGCTGGCCGCCATCTTCGTCAGCCGCAGCCGCAGCGGCTCTGGAACGGACATCTGAGGAGTAGCTGACGATGACCACTGTCTCGCTGTCCAAGGCCGGCCATGAAACCTCCAACCAAGCAGATACGGAATTGCATGCGGCCAAGGTTGCGGATTCGCCTCCGGATCGCCAAGCGCCTGCCCAACCGGGGCACCCGGCGGAGGATCCGCGACCGACGGACGAGCCCAGGCTGCTTCATCGCAAGACGCTCGACGACCGGGCTGCGGTATGGGGCAGCATGTTCGGCGCACTCGCCTTCGTCTGGATCGTTTACGAGCACGTCCTGCAGTGGAGCGGCACGTTGGGTTTCCTCGTCTGCGTATGGGTGTGCTTCATCGGTCTGTACACGGCGGTCAGCCTGCTCTCACATCCGTTGCCCATCGTGAAGGACCGGATCGCTTCCGGCGTGGTCACGAGTGCTGCGCTCCTGGTCGGCTTCGCGCTCGCGACCACCATCGTCTCGACGTTCTGGAAGGGCTGGCCGGCACTGCATCATGTGAACTTCTACGTGCATGACATGGCTGGAGTGAGCCCGGGCACCGACCCGCTCACCAAAGGCGGTGTCTACCACGCCATCATCGGCACTGCGATCGAAGTCGCGATCGCCGTGCTCATCTCATTGCCGCTCGGCTTGGGTACCGCCATCTTCCTGAGCGAAGTGGGCGGCCCCGGCACGAAGCTGGTACGCACGGTGGTTGAGGCGATGACCGCGTTACCCGACATCCTGGCCGGCCTGTTCGTCTATGTGCTGCTCATCATTCTGCTGGGTTGGGAGCGCAGTGGTCTCGCAGCGGCAATCGCGCTGTCGATCACCATGACTCCGATCATTGCGCGCTCCGCGGAGGTGGTATTGCGGGTGGTACCGAGCGGATTGCGCGAGGCCAGTGTGGCGTTGGGCGCTTCACGCTGGCAGACCGTCCGCCGGGTCGTGCTGCCCACCGCACGGGCGGGCCTGGCCACGTCGCTGATCCTCGGCATCGCTCGGGTTGCCGGCGAGACGGCGCCGCTACTCATCGTGTCCGGCGCGACCACCTTCACCAACCACAACCCGCTGCACCAACCGATGAATTCGCTGCCGTTCCTGGTGTATGCCGGGGCAAGGAGTGGTCAGCCGCTCTATATCGCGCGCTCTTACGGAACTGCATCGTTGCTGCTGTTCCTGGTGCTGATCCTGTTCATCACCACCCGCCTTCTGGCCCGCAACAAGGGCTCCAAGTCTTGACCGAACTCAGCCACCATGCATATGACTGCACATTCTCGTAGGTCTAAGGGAGAAACGAACATGCGCACACGTTCGACGCGGCGTTTCCGGCTGCTCGCCGTCGTGGCACTCAGTGCGATCCTGCTGACCAGTACTCCGGCAGCCGCGGTGGCTCACCAGCAGATCCAAGGCTCTGGGTCCTCGTGGGCGACGAACGCAATCAACGTCTGGATTGCAGGCGTGACACCCAATGGTCTGCAGGTGGTGTTCACCTCCACCGGATCAGCCCAGGGGCGTAAGGACTTCGGCAACTCGACCACCGACTATGCCGTCAGCGATATCGGCTATCAGGGCAAGGACCCGCAGACCGGTGACGTGGATCTCCCTTGCAAACTAGGCAGCACAAGCAACTGCCGGGACTACTCCTACCTGCCGATCGTGGCCGGCGGTACCGCGTTCGCGTATCACCTGCAGGTCGCAGGTCAGCTGATCCGCAACCTGAGACTGTCCGGGCAAACCCTTGCCAGGATCTTCACCGGTCAGATCAGCAGTTGGAAAGACCCAGCTATCACAGCCGACAACAACGGGCGCGTATTGCCCGACCTGCCGATCATCCCGATCGTGCACTCGGAAGGCTCGGGCTCCTCTGCCCAGTTCACCACCTATCTCGACAACCAGTTCCCCAGCATCTGGCGTGGCTACACCGGCAAGCCCGGTGAAACGGAGTACTTCCCCAAAGGAAAGAACATGGTCGCGCAGAACGGTTCGGACGGCGTGATGAACTACCTCACCTCGGCCGCTGCGAACGGCGCCATCGGTTACGACGAGTACTCCTACGCGCTGGCCAAGAACTATCCGGTGGCCAAGATCAAGAACTCGGCCGGGTATTTCACGCTCCCGACCCAGTTCAATGTCGCCGTCGCCCTGCAGAAGGCAATCATCAACACGGATCCGACCAGTAAGAACTACCTGCTGCAGGATCTGCACGAGGTCTACACCGACCCGGACAAGCGGACGTACCCGCTGTCGTCCTACTCCTACGGAATCATTCCCACCGCGGCCTCGGATTCCAAGATGAATACCGCCAAGCGCCAGACGCTCGCCGACTTCTTGTACTACTCGGTGTGCCAAGGGCAGGCTCAGGTCGGCCCGGTCGGTTATTCGGCCCTTCCGCTGAACCTCGTTCAGCGCAGCTTCGAGCAGATTGCCAAGCTCAAGAGTGCTGACCCGAAGGTGGACCTGACCGCGCGCAATGTCACCACCTGTAACAACCCCACCTTCACCCCCGGCAATCTCGCTCACAACCACCTTGCCGACATCGCGCCCAGTCCGCCGACGTGTGACAGGTTCGGGAGCGGGCCATGCAGTGGCGGCGGCGACCCCGGCACCCAGATCGTCGCGTCCGGTGGCGGAAGCGGAAGCACCAGCAACAGCGGCGGAAATGGGGGTTCCGGCAGCAACTCCACCGGCAGCGGCAGCAACTCGGCAGGCAGCGGCACCAATGGCACCTCGGCCGGATCGACAGGCAAGAAGGCACCAACCGCGACGAGTAAGACCGGGACGGC
>DASXHV010000201.1:0-4638 GCA_036488285.1 Jatrophihabitans sp.
GGGGTTTACGGCGGACGTGACGGCGACGAGGTCATCACCCTGTTGGACCAGCTCGAGGTGCCATCCATAGTCGTGTTGCACACCGTGCTCACAGACCCGACCGAGCACCAGCGCGAAGTTCTCGATTCGGTGGTCGCCAGAGCCGATGCCGTTGTCACCATGTCGCGCACCGCGCGGGACCGATTGATCGCTGGCTACGCCGTCGACGCGGACAAGGTCAGGATCATCGCGCATGGCGCACCTGAGATCGCGGCGGTCACAGTGACGCCGACCTTCCGCACCGGCCAATTCACCATCCTGACGTGGGGTTTGCTCGGTCCCGGCAAGGGGATCGAGTGGGGGATCGAGGCGATGGCAGAGCTGCAGGACCTTCGTCCGATGCCGCGATACCTGGTGGCCGGCCAGACCCATCCGAAGGTGTTACTGCACGAGGGTGAGGCGTACCGCGATCGGCTGCGCGCCCGGGTACGCGACCTGTCGCTCGAGTCCTCGGTGAGCTTTGATGCCCACTACCGGGACGCCGACGCACTGGCGCAACTGGTGCGCTCGGCCGACGTGGTGCTGCTGCCCTACGACTCGACCGATCAGGTCACCTCAGGGGTGCTGATCGAGGCCGTCGCGGCAGGAAAGCCCGTTGTGGCAACACAATTCCCGCACGCGCTGGAATTGCTCGCAGGCGGCGCCGGCCTGGTGATACCGCATCGCGATCCGGCTGCCATCGCCGCGGCCCTGCGCACGATGATCACCCGACGCGACCTGGCCAGCGAGATGGCATCTGCTGCCGCAGCTGCTGCGCCGCAGCTGCTATGGCCAGCCGTAGCGGAGCAGTACCGCCAGCTCGCGGCTCGACTGATCACCGCCTGCGTCGCGGCGTGACCGCCCAGGCACCCGATCCCGGTCCGGTGTTCGACCACCTCGATCACCTGACCGACGATCGTGGCGTTTTCGAGCACGCGTTGCACGCCAGCCCGCGCCCCGAACACGGCTACTGCGTGGACGATGTCGCGCGCGCCCTTGTGGTCGTGTGTCGTGAGCCGCACCCCGATCGCACCGTCAGGCGACTCGCGCGGTGCTACCTGGACTTCGTGCTTGCCGCTGTCGATTCTTCCGGGCGGTGCAACAACAGGATGGGTGTCGATGGCCAGTGGCAGGACGCCGCTGCACTAGGTGACTGGTGGGGCCGCGCCCTGTGGGGCCTTGGTGTCGCCGCTGCGGGGGCCGAATCCGCCGGCATGCGGGCCCGGGCCCTGACCGGATTCCGGATCGCGGCACAGCAGCGCTCGATGGACACCCGGGCAATGGCTTTCGCCGCGTTGGGCGCTGCCGAATTGCTGCGCGTGCGGCCCGACGAACATGCCGCACGTGACCTGCTCGTAGACGGCGTCCACGCGATCGGACCGCGGCGATCCGACGAGGACTGGCCCTGGCCCGAGGCCCGGTTGAGCTATGCCAACGGCGCTCTCGCCGAGGCATTGATCCTGGCCGGCGCCGCGCTGGCCGAGGCAGGCACACTGGCGTACGGACTGGACTTGTTGGCCTTCCTGATGAAGGTCGAAACCCGCGACAGACACCTGTCCGTGGCCCCGGTCGGCGGTCGCGGCCGTGACGACGTCGGTGCGGCCTTCGACCAACAGCCCATCGAAGTTGCCGCGCTCGCCGACGCCTGCGCCAGCGCGTATCGGGTCACCCGCGACAACCGCTGGTTGAGCGGAATCAACCTTGCGTGGTTGTGGTTTCTCGGTGACAACGACAGCAAGACCCCGATGTTCGATCACCATACCGGCGGCGGCTACGACGGCCTGGAAGCCGAAGGCCGCAACCTCAACCAGGGTGCCGAGTCCACCCTGGCGATGCTGTCCACCGCTCAGCACGCGCACCGCCTCGGCAGCATGCGGTGACCCTGCCGCTCGCTCATCGGCTGACCGCCGACCTGGCTCCCGACCCCGCGCGGGTAATAGCACGCTTGTTTCTACCCGGCGAGGAGTTGCATCAGACACGTTCGCGGACCAGCCAGATCGTTGCTCGGGTGATGGCCATTCCCGAGAGCGACGTCGACGTCCTGGTGCAGCGACTGCTGGCCGACTTCTCGGCTAGGCATCGCAACTACGAGCAGATGCTGATCAGCCACGCGTCCATCGTCGCCGCGCACGTCGGTGAACAGTCGGCGGTGACGCCGGCCCGCCGGCTGCTGCTCGGCGCCACCTTCACCGCCGAGTACGCGATCGAGGGTGCGGCGGTGTGCAACCCGAGCGCGGTTCTGCATCCAGACCAGAGTGGGCTCGAGCAAGGTCAGGTTCGCGTCGCGATCAGCCTTCGCGGTATCGGCGAAGGCCATTTCTCCTCCATCGGATTCTGTTCTGCGATCGCCGGCCCGGGTGCGCGCTGGTCTTTCGAACCGCGGCGGCTCCCGAGCACAGCAGGCATCAGCAGGCCGGCTCGCTGGACGTCCACCCATCTGCAGGCCGTGCTGTCAGATCAAGGCCACATCGACGAACTCGGTGCAGCGGTGCTGCACAGTTTGCCGGATGAATTCGCCGGTGCTGACCTGGAGCGGACGCTGGCCGGGCTGCATCACGATCTGCTCATCCGTCCCGGTGCTGCCGCGACTGGGGAATTGCTGCGCAGGCTGGTTTCCTCCGCGTACGGCGTTGAGTTCGACGATGAGGTCTACCTCGACCAGCGCGTTTTGCTTCCCTCAGCGGCCGAGGAGAGCAACGGCATGGAGGACGCCCGGTTCACTCGCTTCGTCGGCGCGGACGGCAGCATCGACTACCGCGCGACCTACACCGCCTACGACGGACAGCGGATCACGCCGAGACTGCTGACCAGCCCCGACCTGCGGGTGTTTCAGGCGCATCGGCTGGCCGGTACGGCCGCGCGGAACAAGGGGATGGCGTTGTTTCCACGCAGTGTCGGCGGCCGACACCTCGCGCTGTGCCGTTCGGATGGCGAGAGCACCAGCCTGACCAGTTCGTCTGACGGCTACGTCTGGAACGCACCGCAACTGCTGCAGCAACCCTCGGCGTCCTGGGAGGTGCTGCAGGTGGGCAACTGCGGCCCACCGATCGAGACTGATCGGGGCTGGCTGGTGCTGACCCACGGTGTCGGGGCGATGCGCCGCTACGTGATCGGCGCGATGTTGCTCGATCTGGAGGTTCCCAGCCGCGTGATCGGTCGGTTGGACCGACCGCTGCTCGAACCAGCGACTGCTGAACGCGACGGCTACGTGCCCAACGTCGTGTATTCCTGCGGAGCGATCCTGCACGGCGACTTGCTGTGGATACCGTTCGGGGTCGACGATTCCCGGATCGGAATCGCCTACGCGAGTCTGAGCGAGATCCTCACCGCGATGACGGTGCCGTCGTGAGCAGCTCGGCCGCTTGCCCGCCGGGCGTCAGGATGTCGGCGTAGGTCCTGAGATAGTCGTCTACCATCCGCTCGACTCCGAACCGTTGCGCGGCACGTGCATGCACGGCCGCGCGATCCAGCCGAACGGCCAACTCGACGGCATCCGCTGCAGACGCCACGTCCTCGGCCAGATATCCCGTCACCCCCTCGTCGACGACCTCGGCCATCGAGCCGCGTCGATAGGCCACGACCGGCGTTCCGCACGCCATCGCCTCGACGACGGACAAGCCGAACGGTTCGTCGAAATGGATCGGGTGCACCAGTGCTGCTGCCGAACCGAGAATCTCGGCACGCGCAACGGGTCCGACCGCGCCGAGAAAGACGATCTGCTCGCCGTCGATGTGCGGTTGCACCTCGGTCGCGAAGTAGCGCTCGTCCTGCACGATGCCGCAGATGATCAGTCGCCGACCGGTCCGCCGGGCGATCGCGATCGCGTCGGCGGTCCCCTTGTCCGGATGCACCCGCCCGAAGACCACCAGGTCGTTGCCCGGCTCGGGGCTGAACGGCAACATGTCGAGGTCGATGCCGTGCTGGATGGTCGCGGCGTAGTCGAGTTGGTCGCAGCGGTCGGATTCGGATATCGCGACGAACGCCGATCGCGACGCGGCATACGCGGGCAGGATCCCAGGCCCGGAGAACCCGTGCACGGTCGTCACCATCAGTGCCTGGACGTGAGCATCGAATGCCAGTGGCAGCCAGTCGAGGTGGTTGTGCACCAAGTCGAATTCGCCTGACCGGGCAAGCGCATGGGAGACATGCAATGCCTCCCAGACCCGCCCGTCCAGCTCAGGATCTTCTGCGTATCCGTGCGGACACACGCCGTCCAGGACGGCCGAGGTCTGCGAGTCCAGGGTCGCGAACAGCGTGACGTCGACGCCGCGGGCCACCAAACCCTCGGTGAGCAAGCTGGCCACCGACTCCCACGGGCCGTAGTGAAGCGGCGGGGTTCGCCACGCGATCGGGGCGAGCATGGCCAGCTTCATGCCCGCAACCGTACGCGTCGGAATCGGACGGACAGGTACGCGCCGTGCGTCGCACTGAGTTACGCCTGCGTGATCGAGTTACGCGATGTGGCGCGTAACTGAGTCACCGACGCGTAACTCAGCCGGAGGGAGGGCGCGTCCCGGGGCTGGCTTCCGCGCGCCGTGCGTCGCACTGAGTTACGCCTGCGTGATCGAGTTACGCGATGTGGCGCGTAACTGAGTCACTGACGCGTAACTCAGCCGGAGG
>DASXHV010000209.1:0-45584 GCA_036488285.1 Jatrophihabitans sp.
CCGCACGCCTCATCGGGGTGGTCCCGGCGGGCGTGGGCGACGATCGCGTCATAGGTCGCGGTGGACAGGGTCAACACAGTTATCCAGGATATCGGGCGCGGCTGCATAGCTACACATCGGACGTCGAGTCTCCCATCGGACGCTAGATGATCAGGCCGTTGCGGCCAGCGGAGGCGGGTCAGTCCATCACATGCGTGACCAGTGTCTCCTGAACGGCAGACAGCCAGTGGTACACGTTGACCGACTGTTCGCTCTCGTCCAGTTCGGCTTCCTCGGTCACACCGAGCCGGACGCCGAGCGCGAGCCGCAGGTCGTTGATCACCCGCAACCAGCGGTCGGCCGCCTCTGCATCGAGGTCCATGCGGCCGCCACCTTCGGGCACCTCGGCGCGACAGGCCTGCAAACGTCCGGATCGCTCGGATGCCAGATCGGCGGCTACGAGTTCGCGGTACTCCGCCGAGGCGGCATCGTCGTCGGTGTAGCCGTCGGGGAACAACCGCTGCAGAACCGGGTCGGCGGTATCCGCGGTATTCCCGACGTCGAGCAGTGTGCCGAGATCGTCGAACAGCACAGAGAGCAGCGCCGCTTCGGTGGCCTGCAGGTCCACCCGCAGCAGCTCGCCCTTTCGCCGTGCCTTCACGCGTCGCGCTGCACGGTGGCCCACAGGCCGTATCCGTGCAGGGTCGCAGTGTCGCCCTCCATGCGCTCGCGCGGACCGGAGGAGACAACCGCCCGACCCTTGTAATGCACGTCGAGCATCAACTTCGTTGCCTTGTCCTTGGAGTAGCCGAACACCTTCATGAACACATGCGTCACGTAGCTCATCAGGTTCACCGGATCGTTCCAGACCACCGTCACCCATGGCCGGTCGGCGTCGGACAGTTCGTCCGCTTCCTCGGACACCGCCGACTCCTGCTGAGGGACGAGGATGGGTGTGCTCATCAGGCCACCTCGCTTTTCGCGTATGGGCTCATTACCCGCTGCGATGCTCAGTCACTTATTTGACCTCGCTCTTCGCGCAAGCGCTCATCGCCCTGTTCGCTCCGCTCCTCGCTCGCTGGCGCTCGCTGCGATGCTCGCTCATTTACTTGACCTCGCTCTTCGCGCAAGCGCTCATCGCCCTGTTCGCTCCGCTCCTCGCTCGCTGGCGCTCGCTGCGATGCTCGCTCATTTTCAACCCTGCTCTTCGCGCAAGCGCTCATCGACCAATTCGCTCCGCTCCTCGCTCGCTGGCGCTCGCTGCGATGCTCGCTCATGCCTTCCATGGTGTCACGAAGACCGCGTGCGGTCTGACACGATCCACTCATGGCTGATGTCGCCCCGCAGAGCTCCACTGCCCTGTTCACCGACCGTTACGAGCTGACGATGCTCGCGGCGGCCCTGGTCGACGGCACGGCAGAGCGTCGATGCACGTTCGAAGTATTCGGCCGCCGGCTCCCGAACGGGCGCCGGTACGGCGTCGTCGCTGGAGTGCCTCGATTACTGGAGGCCGTCGCTGCGTTCCGGTTCGATTCAGAGACGCTCGACGCGCTGCGAGCCGACGGGGTGGTCGACGACAGAACCGCAGCGTATCTCGCCGACTACCGGTTCAGCGGGGACATCAGTGGCTACGCAGAGGGCGAACCGTACTTTCCTTACTCGCCGATCGTGACCGTGACCGGCAGCTTCGGTGAGGCGGTGCTGCTGGAAACCGTCGTGCTGTCGATCCTCAACCACGACTCGGCGATCGCGTCTGCCGCGTCCCGGATGGTGCTCGCCGCCGGTGATCGTCCGATCATCGAGATGGGCTCCCGGCGCACCCACGAACAGGCTGCGGTGGCCTCGGCGCGGGCGGCCTACCTCGCCGGCTTCGCCTCTACATCGAATCTGGCCGCTGGGCGTCGCTACGGCATTCCGACCGCCGGCACCGCGGCACACGCGTTCACCCTGGTGCACGACAGCGAGGAAGCTGCATTCGCGTCGCAAGTTGCCTCGGCGGGCGTGTCGACCACGTTGCTGGTCGACACCTACGACAGCGGCCGCGGCATCGACACTGCGGTCGCGGTGGCCGGAACCTCCCTCGGTGCGGTCCGGATCGATTCCGGCGATCTCGCGGTGATGGCACACCAGGCGCGCCAGCAGCTGGATGCCCTGGGCGCGACGCACACGAAGATCGTCGTGAGTGGCGACCTGGACGAGTATTCGATCGCCGCGCTCGGTTCCGCGCCGGTCGACTTCTACGGTGCAGGCACCTCCGTGGTGGTTGGTTCCGGGGCTCCGACCGCCGGCCTGGTCTACAAGCTGGTCGAGGTGGACGGCCGGCCGGTGGCCAAACGAAGCGAGAACAAGGCGAGCATCGGCGGCCGCAAGATCGCCTACCGACGGCACCGCGCATCCGGCACCGCAGTGGAAGACCGGATCCGGCAGGCCGCCGCAGCCGACGATATCGCCGCCGATCCGGACGTGCGTGTGTTGACGATTCCACTGATGAAATCAGGAGAATCGGTGTTCGATGCAACACTGGCCGAGTCGCGGACACACCATCGGACCGTCATGAGCGCACTGCCGTGGGAAGTCCTCAAACTGTCCAAGGGTGACCCGGGGCTGCCCGTGTTGTTCGACTAGCTCAAAGCCCCGGTCGGATCCACGCTCGAGTTGCCGCGACCGGGATCCCTTGAGCTCCGACACCGCAGGCTCGATCGGCCGGCCCGCGATGCCGCGTCGGCCATTCGGCTGAATCGCTGGCGCATTTCGCGAGCGTCGGTAGCGTTTCTCTGGCCCAAGTCAGAGTTGCCTGGAGTGAGGTTCGTCCGTGCCCTGTGAAGAAACCGAGCCCATCGTGGCGCCGGCAGCGGATGGAGGAATTGAGCAGGCCAGCCAGCGAGCCGACCACATTCCCGACCCGCCGGCCTCGGAAATGTGGCTACCACCAGCATCGCCCGTTGCCTTGCGGCACCGCGTACGAACCGGGCTGGGCTTCGGCGCCATCGCCGTGCTGGCATTGGGCGGTGCTGGTGTTTGTATGCTCGTCCCGAAACCGCATTCGACGCATGACGCGGCCGATCCGATCAACACGCCCGACTTCGTGGCGATGCCGCTGCGGGCATCTGCCAGTCTCAGTCAGCCCCCGAGCCACACGCTGGGCACGCTGCCCGCCTCGGTCCAAGGCATCCCTAAGGCAAGCCCCGCGTTCACCCGTGCGTTGGTCGAAAGACTCGCCGAGGAACCTGACGAACTTCACGTGGCAGCGCTGCCACAGATGACTTTCGCCGCTTACTTCAACAAGGACGGCACCGGATTCCTGTTCATGGGTGAGTCTGCCGACAATGACGGCGCTCTGAAGGATCGCCTCGCCCATGCTCGGCCAGCCAAGATCGTTGAGGACTCGCTCGCCCGTTCGGGCATCAAGGACGTCGTCGAAATCCCCGCCGATGACCTCGGCGGAGCTATCGGCTGCGGGACGAGGAGCCTTCCGTCCGCGCACGGCATCGCCTCGATCTGTGTGTGGGCCGACCGCTCGACCACCGGCGCCGTGATGGCACCTCGGGCGAGCGTCGGCACTGCTGCCATCTACCTGGCCGAACTGCGCGGGGAGGTCGAAAAATGATCGACAGTACCCGCGGCGACTCTCGCGACGTTTTGGCGCCAACGACAGGGCCGCGACGATCCATCGGTTTGGTCGTGGTAGCGGTGTTTCTGGCACTCGCACAGGTCGCAGGCGTGCTTGCGACAGTATGGTTGCTGCTCCCGGATCGTGCGCCGACCCTCACGTATGACGGAAGCAATATCGTTGATCCGGCCCGGGTACTGCGGATCGACGAAGCGACGACCAAGACGTTGATCGCCAAACGGCACGGCGTGTCCGGTAAGGACGTCCGCTGTTACTACGCGATCCCCGTCACGCCGCGCAGCGGCCACAGCCCAACCGATGTCGATGCTTGGGTGTTTTGCGGTCCGGCCTCGTTCCCGGATGGGGCGCCCGGGCAGGCGTATCTGCGGTTCGAGCTGGCAGGGCGGCCCGAGGGCGGCCGAGTCGCGCTAACCTCAACCCCGCCCAGCACGCTGAGCCTGGAACACCCGTCGAACTTGATCCGCCTCGTACGTCCGGACGGCCATCACACGAATGGCGACGCCAGCGGCTTGGTGCTACCTACGGCGCCGGCCGCTGCGCCAAACTCGATCAACTTCGTCTCCCAAACCCAGCCGACACCCAAGTCATTGGGTTCAGTGTCATCGCCCAGTTCAGTGCAGATGCTCGCCGACGGCGGCGGAGTCCTGACTGTTACATCAGCCGGCCTGGTACCACGCTTCGGTTTCCAGGACACGGCACGCAGCGCACCCGCGGGGCAGAAGATCTACGCAGCCGAACTCACCACCGAAACCCCCCTGGCAGCGCCGATGACAGCGGGGATATCTATCAACGGCGCGGTGCCATTCCCGATCGAAATTCCGTCGTCGTTCAGCGGCGCGCTCGCAGTCGTGGTACCGGCCAACGCTCGGTCTGTCGACCTAGTCGTCACCGGCTTCGACGTCGACCAGCGGCTGTCGCTCGTAAACGGAAGGGCCGGGAAGGGCAACATCGCCTTTCTGACACGCCCGACAACGCATGCGACTCTGGCCGTCGAGCACGAACTCCCGGCCGATTACGGCGATGGAGTGCTGCACATGCTCCGGGTAACTGCGAGTGAAGCCGAGGTGTTCTGGTTCTCGGATGACGAGTTGGCGCACCCGTTCCATCCAAACCAGACGTTGCTATCGGTCCAACTGACCTATCACGAGGTCGGCAGCGAAACGACGTTCGGCTTCGATGCCGGCAACTTGACGTTGACGCCGACCGGAGGAACTCCGATCAGAGCCCTCAACATCGCCGACGGACGGGTAGAGACGGGGCGGTTGGTCAACGTCTTCGTCGTTCCGGCAAATTACAGCACCGGAATGCTGACCATCGGGAGCAGCGATGACGCCTACGGCGTGCGGATCCCCCAGCCGTACAGCTTTGCGGTCAACTTTCCTCGGTAGCTGCTGGGTCGGTCAGTGACGCAGCTGAGGGCACTGCTTCAGCGCGTTGGGGCGGCCGGCCGAGCTTGCTCGTCCAGCAGGTCGGCCTGCTCGATCTCGGAACGAGATATGCCGAGTACGTAGAGCACCGCATCCAGGAACGGATGGTTGACCGCGACCGCGGCATTGTCGCGCAAGGCAGCTTTGGCGTTGAACGCGACGCCGAGCCCAGCCGCGCGAAGCATGTCGATGTCGTTGGCACCGTCGCCGATCGCCACCGTCTGGCTCAGCGGCACATCGAACCGGGCCGCGAAACGACGCAGCGCGTCGGCCTTGCCTCTGCGGTCCACCACTTCGCCCAGGATCCGTCCGGTCAGTACACCGTCGACGACCTCGAGCACATTGGCCGCAGCGAAATCCAACCCCAGCTCGGCGACGAAACGATCGGTCAACGCAGTGAAGCCGCCCGAGACCACCCCGACCGCGTAGCCCAGCCGCTTCAAGGTTCGCACCAACGTCCGAGCTCCTGGCGTCAACTGCAACTCATCGCGGACCTGCTCGACCGCAGCCATCGGCAGCCCTGCGAGCAGCGAAACACGCGACGCCAGCGCCTCGGCGAAGTCGAGCTCACCGGCCATCGCCGCGGCCGTGATGGCCTGAACCTGGTCGAACACGCCGGCCCGCTTGGCAAGTTCGTCCACACCCTCGCCCTGCACCAGCGTCGAATCGACATCCAGCACGACCAGCCGCTTGGCGCGACGCGCCAGACCGGCTCGTTCCACCGCGATATCAAGCCCCGTCGCAGTTGCCGCCCGAGCCAGCGCCGCGCGCACCCTGGACTCGTCCCCAGACACCATCATGTCCAGACTGGCGATCGGCCGCGTCGACAGCTGCGTGACCGATTCGATGTTGGCCCCGACATCGGCGATCGCTTGCGAGACGTTGGCGATGGCGCCCGGACGCAGCGGATGCCCGAGCACGATCACGTGCAACTTGCCACCATCGCGGGCGCGCCGCTCAGCGGCGAGCTCCGCGGCCGAGTCGGCATCGCCGGCCTCGACCACAACGACCTCGTGCTCCATACCGACCGCCGAACAGGTCTGCCCGATCGAGCGCCTCAGCGACGCGGGATCCCCCCGTAGGTCGAGCACGACGCCGAGAATCAGGCGGCCGCGGATCACCACCTGTTCGACGTCGAGAACGTCCACGTCGTGGGCGGCCAATGAGGAGAACAACGCAGCAGTAACGCCGGGACGATCCCGTCCCGACACAGTGACGAGCACGCTGATGGGTTTCATATCAAGGACAGCTCAACACAGCCGACCTAGAGTCGGCTGAGATATGGCCGTTAGTGGCCTGGATCCGTGTCGTTCTGACCCTGGCGACGGCCGTCGCCGCCCACCATCACCTTGCCCAGGCCCTCGGCCTTGTCGTGCTTCACATGGCCGTGCGCCTCGCGCTCGAGGCGCTCTATGAGGTGCGGGTAGTGGGCTTCGAAGGCCGGCCGCTCGGAGCGGATCCGTGGCATCGAGGTGAAGTTGTGCCGCGGTGGCGGACAGGAAGTCGCCCATTCCAGCGAGTTGCCGTGACCCCAGGGGTCGTCGGCGGTGGCGACCTCGCCGAAGCGGTAGGAGTGATAGACGTTGTAGAGGAACGGCAGCATCGACGCACCCAGCAGGAACGAGCCGAGCGTCGAGATGGTGTTCAGCGTGGTGAAGCCGTCGGTGGGCAGGTAATCGGCGTACCGGCGTGGCATGCCCTTGGCGCCCAGCCAGTGCTGCACGAGGAACGTGGTGTGGAAGCCGAAGAACGTCAGCCAGAAGTGCAGCTTGCCCAGCCGTTCGTCCAAGTAGCGGCCGGTGAACTTGGGGAACCAGAAGTAGACACCGGCGTAGGCCGCGAACACGATCGTGCCGAACAGTACGTAGTGGAAGTGGGCCACCACGAAGTAGGTGTCCGAGACGTGGAAGTCAACCGGCGGCGAGGCGAGCAATACGCCGGTGAGACCACCGAACAGGAACGTGACCAGGAAGCCGACCGAGAACAACATCGGAGTCTCGAAGGTGATCGAACCCTTCCACATCGTGCCGATCCAGTTGAAGAACTTCAGCCCCGTCGGCACCGCGATCAGGAAGGACAGGAACGAGAAGAACGGCAGCAAGACCGCACCGGTCGCGAACATGTGGTGCGCCCACACGGTCAGCGACAGCGCACCGATCGACAGCGTCGCCAGCACCAGTCCCTTGTAGCCGAACAGTGGTTTACGGCTGAACACTGGGAAGATCTCCGACACGATGCCGAAGAACGGCAACGCCACGATGTACACCTCGGGGTGCCCGAAGAACCAGAACAGGTGCTGCCACAGGATCGCGCCGCCATTATTGGTCGCGAACACCTGGGCACCCATGTGTCGATCGACCCAGAGCACCAACAGCGCCGAGGTCAGGATCGGGAAGGCCAGCAGGACGAGCACCGACGTGACCAGGATGTTCCAGACGAAAATCGGCATCCGGAACATCGTCATGCCCGGTGCGCGCAGGCAGATGACGGTGGTGATCATGTTGACGCCACCGAGAATGGTGCCCAGTCCGGAGATCGCCAACCCGATGATCCAGAAGTCGGTGCCGGTGCCGGGCGAGTTCTGGATGTCGTTGAGTGGCAGGTAGAACGTCCAGCCACCGTCGGCAGCGCCGCCGGGCGTGATGAAGCCGGCACAGGCCATTGTCGCGCCGAACAGATACAGCCAGTACGAGAAGGCATTCAGGCGAGGGAACGCCACATCCGGCGAGCCGATCTGCAACGGCAGCACGAGGTTCGCGAATGCAAACACCAGCGGAGTTGCGAAGAACAGCAGCATGATTGTGCCGTGCATGGTGAACAGCTGGTTGTACTGCTCCGGCGACAGGAATTGCATGCCTGGCCGGGCCAGTTCGGCGCGCATGATCAGCGCGAGCACGCCACCGAACATGAAGAAGGTGAACGACGTGACCAGGTACATCCGGCCGATCAGCTTGTGATCGGTCGTGCGTAACAGCAGAAGGAACATCGAGCCCCTGGCCGCAGGGTTGGCCGGGAACGGGCGAGTCACTATCGGCGTCGGCTCGATGTCGATCGAACCGTCGGCCGACGGAGAGCTCGCGGGTTCTTTCGTGGTGGTCAAACCAGCCTCCGGCATCTCGGAATACCCACCCCGAACAATAGCCACAACGCCCCGGAGTGGAAGCACCGACCCGTCCCCGATCCATCGGGCGCCGGAATAGCCGTGGCCCGGCCTGAGTTTGCGATCGTGTGAACCCCGAAGACGCCGCAAAGAACGCAATCGAGGCCGCGCTGCTCGATCTGGTCGCCCAAGGCCATCAGGGCGTGCTGGCAACCATCAAGGCAGACGGGCGGCCGCAGCTGTCGGTCGTCAACTACGCCTACTACCCCGATCAGCGGCTGGTGAAGGTGTCGATCACGGCCAGCCGCGCAAAATACCGGAATCTGCTTCGGGATCCGCGGGCGAGTCTTCAGGTGATTCGGCCCGACGGCTGGGCCTACGCGGTCCTCGAGTCGACCGCGGAACTGAGCGCAGTGGCCACCGATGAACACGATGAGGCGGTCGAGGAACTGGTCGAGCTGTTTCGCGCCGTTCAGGGCGAGCACCGCGATTGGGACGACTACCGACGCGCCATGGTCGCTGATCAGCGGGTGGTGCTGCGGCTGCCGATCGAGCGGGCTTACGGCACGGCGCCGCGCGGCTGAGCCGGATCGGCGTACACGCCATAGCGCGGCCTGCCACAACTGGCCGGGCACACGCATAGCGCAAACGAAAATCGTTGCTGCTACGCCTTTATGCCAAGAACAAACGGATGGATCTTGCCGGCACCGGCAGCACGCAATGAGCGGGCGACAACCGTCAACGTCCAGCCACTGTCTGTGCAGTCATCAATGAGCAGTACCGAGGGCTTGTTGTGGGCATTGGCCAGCGCCGCCAGGACGTCGGATCGGATCTCGTATGAACTCCAGACCGCCTTCAGCCGCTGCGCACTGTTCGATCGCCCGGTCGAGGATGGCCCCACCTGCGCGACCTCGCCGATGTAGGGCAGCCGTCCGATTTCGGCGATCCGGCGCGCAAAGTCGCCTACCAGCGTCGGGCGCCGATGGGAGCCGATGGAAATCACCACGGCCGGACGTTCTTCCCAATCCCAAGCGGCGAGCACCTTTACCGCTGCCGCAATCAGGTCGTCGGGTACCACGGCGTCGGGTGCGTTCTCGGCCAACGCCGCCCGCACCCGCGATCCGTACCCAAGGTCAGTGAATCGCGCGATCGCGCGTCCGGGCTCGGCCAGCTCGGCGGCCGCGATCTTGCCGCGCACCGGCACGCCGAGCCCCGGCATCGCGGTCGGCCATTGTCTGCGCGCATCGATGACCACACCGGGCCGGTTCAGCACCGAGGCAGCCGACTGCACCTCGGCCTCGGCAATGCGGGTTTCGACGCTCATGCCGCCGCAGTTGTCGCATCGTCCGCAGTCAGCTGCGCCTGGATCGTCCAATTGCTCGCGCAGGAATCGCATCCGACAGGTCGAGGTCGCGAGGTAGTCCCGCATGCTGGCCTGCTCGGCGCCCCGGACGGCGGCCACCTTGGCGTAGCGCTCAGCGTCGTATTGCCAATCCTGGCCCGTCGCTTTCCAGCCGCCCGCCACCCGGCGTACCGCTCCGTCGACATCGAGGACCTTGAGCATGGTCTCCAATCGCGAGCGGGGCAGGTCGATACGGGTTTCAAGCGCCGCCGTGCTCATCGGTCCGCCGTTGCCGGCGAGCTCGGCCAGCGTGGTGCGCACCTGCCGCTCGGCAGGAAAACCCACCGAGACGAAGTAATCCCAGATTGCCTGATCCTCTGGACCCGGCATCAGAATCACCTGCGCCTCGGCCACACCGCGCCCGGCTCGGCCGACCTGCTGGTAGTAGGCGATCGGTGACGACGGAGCTCCGAAATGGACCACGAACCCGAGGTCAGGCTTGTCGAAACCCATCCCGAGCGCTGACGTCGCGACCAGCGCCTTGACCCGGTTGTTGATCAGGTCGTCCTCGGCAGCCAACCGCTCGGCCTGCTCGGTCTGGCCGGAATAAGCCGCGACCAGATGGCCGCGCTCGCGCAGGTAGTTCGCCACTTCCTGGGAGGCGGCGACGGTCAGGGTGTAGATGATTCCGGAACCAGGAAGGTCGTCGAGATGCTGCGCGAGCCAAGCGAGTCGTCGCGGTGTCGAGTTCAGATCGAGGACGCCGAGATGAAGTGACTCACGATCGAGATTGCCTCTTAATACAAGAACATCAGCGACGTCAGGGCCGTGGCCGGCGTCGGCCCGGCCGGGCCCTTGAGACCCGAGACCGAGCACATCGCGGACGTCCTCGATCACCCGGGTGTTTGCGGTCGCGGTGGTCGCCAGTACCGGGATGCCGTCCGGCAATTCCGGGAGCAGGGTGCGCAGCCGGCGAAAGTCCGGACGGAAGTCGTGGCCCCAGTTGCTGATGCAGTGCGCTTCGTCGACGACGAGCAAGCCACACGTGGCGGCCAGTTGCGGCATCACGTTGTCGCGGAACGCGGGGTTGTTGAGCCGTTCGGGAGACAGCAACAGGACATCGATCTCGCCGCGGGTGATGGCGACGTAGGTGCGCGACCACTCCTCGACATTGGTCGAGTTGATGGTGGCCGCCCGGATGCCGGCCCGTTCGGCGGCGGCGATCTGGTTGCGCATCAGGGCCAGCAGCGGGGACACGATCACGGTCGGCCCGGCACCGCGGGCACGCAGCAGAGCGGTGGACACGAAGTACACCGCGGACTTCCCCCAGCCTGTGCGCTGCACGACCAGTGCGCGTCGGCTGTCCAGGGCGAGAGCCTCGATGGCCGACCACTGATCGTCTCGCAGCATGGCATCGTCGCCTGCCAGTGCCCTGAGGTGCTTTTCTGCCTCCATTCGTACGGCTGAGCGGTCGAGGTCAACGCCGGCGTCGGTCACGGTCACCATTCTCTCAACATTGTCGGCTCCGAATGCGAACATATGTTCGTGTCGCTGACAGGTCACATCCTGCACGCCGACCTGGACGCCTTCTACGCGTCGGTCGAGCAGCGTGACGACCCACGGCTGCGGGGCCGTCCGGTCATCGTCGGGGGCGGGGTGGTGCTTGCCGCGAGCTACGAGGCCAAGGCCTTCGGCATCCGCACGGCAATGGGCGGCGGCCAAGCGCGGCGGCTGTGCCCGCAAGCGATCGTGGTTGCACCGCGGATGTCGGCATACTCCGAGGCCAGCAAGGCGGTGTTCGCAGTCTTCGACGACACCACACCATTGGTCGAGGGAATCTCTATCGACGAGGCATTTCTCGACGTCGGTGGACTGGCCCGGGTATCCGGGACGCCTGTGGAGATCGCCGCACAGCTGCGGCAGAACGTGCGCGAACGGGTGGGCCTTGCGATCACGGTCGGAGTGGCGCGCACCAAGTTCCTTGCCAAGGTGGCCAGCGGTGTTGCCAAGCCCGACGGGCTGCTGTCGGTACCGCTGGATGGCGAACTCGCCTTTCTGCATCCGCTGCCCATCGAACGTTTGTGGGGTGTCGGGCAGGTGACTGCCGACAAGCTGCGCGAACGGGGAATCTTCACTGTCGGCGACGTTGCGCAGCTGGAGCAGCGATCGCTGGTCGCGATGCTAGGGCCAGCCTCAGGCCGGCAGCTGCACGCACTGGCTCACAACCGCGATCCCCGACCGGTTCAGGTCGGTCGGCGACGACGGTCGATGGGTGCGCAGCGCGCATTGGGTTGGTCACGACGCGGTCCGTCAGGGCTCAGCATGCAGGAGATCGACATCAGCCTGGTGGCGCTGGTTGATCGGGTCAGTCGTCGACTCCGCGCAGCCAACCGGGTATGCCGCACTGTGGTGCTGCGGCTTCGTTTCGACGATTTCACCCGCGCGACCAGATCGCACACGCTTGCGTCCTCGACCGACAACACCGCCACGATCGTCGCGGCAGCGCGTGCACTGCTGCTGGCCGCGACGCCCCGGATCGCCGAGGCCGGCCTGACCCTCGTCGGCGTATCGCTGACCAACCTCGACAACGCTGACGCCATCCAGCTGGAGTTGCCGTTCTGCACCGCCGCGGCGCTCGAACTCGACCAGGCGATGGACGGCATAAAGGACCGGTTCGGCACAGCAGCGATCACCCGCGCGGTGCTGCTCGGACGCGACCCGGGATTCAGCGTTCCACTGCTGCCTGATTAACCACCGCTGCCTGATTAACCACCGCACCTGACTGGCTACAGCACCGAATTTGGCAACAGCGCCGACTCAGCGTCTGGGCTCGGGTATCAGCGGCGGCGCTGGCAGGGTCACCGGATTCTCGGTCCGACAGAGCCGCTGGGCCTCTTCTGACCATTGCAGGATCGCGTCGATGTCCAGTCCGTGCGGTGGCTGCGAGGCGTACGAGGCGATCGCCCCGGCGCCCCGGCGGATCAGGGCAAGCGCACCAGCGCGGTTGCCTCGAGCGGCGTGGGTGGCCCCCACGGCGAGCTGGGCAAGGCCGCGCCAGAGTTCACGCTCGGCAACCGGCGCGGCCTTCCAGGCATCCTCGAGAACCTCATGGGCGTGGAACGGCAACCCGGCCTCGAGCAGCCGCTGCGCCTCAGCCAATGCCTCGGCAGCCGAGCGGGCCACACCCTCGGGCTGACGCTCGACACCGCGGGAGCCGTACGGCAACGGGCGACCCAGCCCGTCACGCGGCCGGGAATTGCGGGGCCTGCGTCCTGGCTGGGGCATCTCCTGCGCGCGACGTGCGGCAGCATCATCAGCGCTGGTCACGCTGCCATTGTCGCCCGCCGCGCGCGATGCGCGTCCATCGGCAGCTCTGCGCGCAGTGCAGGCATGATCCACATACCATCGGCAGGAACATCTGTCAGGAATACCTGCAAGGACGGAAAGGCGAAACCACATGCGTGCGCTGCTCCGATCGCGTCGTGAGCCCAATCGGTTCGCCCGTGCTCTGTTCGACGGGTTACCTGCCCGATACGACCGGCTCGCCGAACTGCTGTCCTTCGGGCAGAACGGCCGTTGGCGCTCGGCGATGGTCGACGCGATCGCCGGGATGGACCCGCCGCCGCATCAGGTGCTCGACGTAGCCACCGGAACCGCTGGCGTGGCACTGCTGCTCGATCAGCGGCTGGCAGCACAGGTGACGGGCGTCGACATCACCGAAAAGATGCTCCGCCGCGGCCGGAGCCGGGTGGCCGTGCGTGGCAAGGCGGATCGGATTCAGCTTCTGGTCGGGCGCGCCGAAGCGTTGCCTTTTGCCGACAACACCTTCGACGCCCTGACCTTCACGTATCTCATGCGTTATGTGGCAGACCCTGCGGCCACGATGGCCGAACTTGCCCGGGTTGTGCGGCCGGGCGGCCAGATCGCGAACCTGGAGTTTGCAGTGCCGCCGAATCGGCTGTGGCGAGCGTTATGGGTGTTTTACACGAGGCTGATCTTGCCGGTCGCCGGATTGCTTACCGGCGGACCCGAGTGGTTCAAGGTGGGCAGATTCCTGGGCCCGTCGATCAGCGAGCACTACCGGCGCTACCCGGTCAGCTGGATGCAGGACGCGTGGCGGGAGGCCGGCCTGGAGTCGGTGACCAGCCGCTCGATGAGTCTGGGCGGTGGCCTGGTCATGTGGGGACTCAAGGGCGGTGGCTGAGTCCGCTGACGCGACCCAGCCGGCCTTCTACGCCAAGCGGGGCAATCGATGGGCGGATTGGTGGACGGTGCTGCACCCGCCGTACACCGTGTGGCATCTCAGCTACGCGGCCCTCGGAGCAGGCCTGGCACCGCGATTGAGCTGGGCAATGCTGGCCGCGACCGTGCTTGCATTCTTTCTCGCGGTCGGCATCGCGGCGCACGCCCTCGACGAACTGCACGGCCGTCCGCTCGGCACCGCTATCGGCGCAACGAGCTTGCGGGTCTGCGCGGGCATCGCGCTGCTCGGCGCGGTCATCGTGGGCATCCTGGCGATCCCTTACAGCGGACTGACGCTGGTCCCTTGCATCGTCGTCGGCGTCGTCCTGGTGATGGGTTACAACCTCGAATTGTTCGGTGGGCGGCTGCACAAAGACCTCGGTTTCGCGATCGGTTGGGGCGGCTTTCCGGTCGCGGTCGGATTCCTGGCGCAGAGCCCACCACTCACCAGGCCGGCCACGGCTGCCGGAGCAGCTGCGATCCTCGCGGGGATCGCGCTGTCCTACGCACAGCGGCGGCTCAGCACTCCGGCGCGGTTGATCCGTCGGCAGATTTCTCAGGTCAGCGGCGTGGTCACCCTTCACGACCGAAGCCAGCTTGCCCTTGACCGCCAGATGTTGCTGGCGCCGTTGGAGGGCGCATTGCGCGCGCTGTGCTGGGCCGTTCCGTTCCTGGCGGCGGCGGTCTTGCTCGTCCACCTGCACTGATTTGCGGCAGCTGGTTTGCGGAAGCCCCGTCGCGATCCGTCCCGGTCGCGGTGAACCGCTGGCCGATTGCCGCCGTACTGATCGATGACGGCCACCAACGCGATGACCGTTTCCGGCGCCGAACCGTTGCTGATGGAGCGATCACGATGGCTGTTTCCCTTGACCTTGGCCCGGACCCGTCCGCATCCGTGCAGGATCTGCTGGAGATCACCGGCGTCAGGCGGCGGGTCGAGCACAAATTGGCCGCCTTCTTCCTCGCCCGGCGCGCATCGGCTAGCTCGCAAGCGGCGGAGGACACCCTGACCGGTCCGATAGCGGACCTGGTCCTGGCCGGTGGCAAGCGAATCCGGGCAGCGATGTGCTACTGGGGTTGGCGCGGCGCCGGCGGTGAGGACTGTGAGGGCGTCCTGGCAGCAGCCGCAGCGCTCGAGTTGCTGCACGGTTGCGCGTTGATCCACGACGACGTGATGGACGGCTCCGACCTCCGGCGTGGTCGTCCGGCGGTTCATCGACAGTTCGCGCACCTGCACGCCACGCGTGGCTGGCGTGGCGAGCCTGCCGAGTTCGGGGCTGCGGCCGCGATCCTCGCCGGTGATCTGTGCCTGGTCTGGGCTGATGAAATGCTGCGATTGAGCGGGCTGCCCGCAGTGTGCCTGCAGCGCGCCGGGTCGGTGTTCAATGCCATGCGCGAGGAGACCGTCCGCGGACAGTATCTCGACCTGGTGACGCAGGCCGAGGGAGCGTTTCGAGTCGAGGACGCGCGCCGGGTGGCCCGGGCGAAGACCGCCGCGAGCACCACATCGGGCCCGCTGGCCTTCGGGGCCGTGCTGGCGGGGGCAAAGCCCGCATTGTGCGAGGCGTACGCCCGATACGCGGCACATATGGGCTTGGCCTTCCAACTGCGAGACGACCTGCTGGGCGCCTTCGGCGACCCCGGGCAGACCGGCAAACCATCCGGGGACGATCTGCGCGACGGCAAGTGCACCGTGGTGCTTGCCCAGGCATGTCGGCTTGGCGGCGCTGCGGTCGCGCAACACATCCACGACCTGGTGCAGCAGCAATCTGACACCGCCGTGCCCGAGCTGCGCGCGATCCTCATCGACACCGGGGCGCGCAGCTACGTCGAAGGCGTGGTGGCCTCTCTCGGCGACCGCGCGATTGCCGCGATCGAGTCGGCCCCGATCGTTGACCCGCAAGCCCGGCGGGTGCTGCGCGGCATCGCAGCAGCACTCACCGACCCGGCCGTGGGCTAGCCGGTCGTACCCGGTCAGCGGCATCCGGGATCGCGTGATCCCGCTAAGTAGGGGCGAGCTGTGGCCCATGACACGGGCCTCATTCATGGGTTGCGGGCCCGCGGTTTGGTCAAGTCTCCCGCAATGCAACCGATGTAAAGAGTGAGTCGCTCAGAGTCGAGCGCGCCCGCACGGGTCTCGTGCTCTACATCGATGCCATGGACGGCGCGCTGCATGCATTTGAAAGGAAGCTGGATGAGCCGGGCCCGCACGATCGACCGCGCATTGGGGACCGGCGCGTGGGCGATCATGGCGATCGGTCTGGGTGCGGACGTGATTGTCAGCGGTGCCGCATTAGACCCGAATCGCGTGGTTCTGCTCGTCACTCTGGTGGTCTTCTTCGCCACGATCCTGCTGCGCCTTGGCCTTGCCCTGCGGGCACGCTCCCGCCGGCGCGTCTCGATCGGATTTCTCCTGCTGGGTCTGGTCCTGTGGGCCGCCGAATCGGCAGTGCTGGCCTCACAGGGCACGTCCAACGGGAGCCACAACCCCACGATCGGCGAATGGCTGTTCGTGGCGTCCTACCTGGCGATGGTCATCTATTTGCTGACCGACACCGAGCACCGCGCGACCTATGCATTCTCGACCTGGCTCGAGGCCGCTGTGGTGTGTGGAGGCTGCGCGCTGCTTGCAGGAAGCGTGCTGCTGACGCCCGTTGCGAGCCGATACGGGGCAGCGGGCCTGCCGATGCTGGTGGCGATGCTCTACCCGGTCGCAGACCTGATCCTGGCTCTGCTGGTACTCGGCCAGGTAGCTATGCGGATGCGCTCGCGAGACTGGCCGGTAGCCAGGCTGTTCCTCGGATTCGTCCTGCTGGCTGTCGCCGACGCGAGCTTCGTGAGCAACGTGACAACGGGAAGCCACGGTTCGACCCGGGTGGTCGAATTGTTCTGGGGTGCGGGCTTCGCGCTCATCGTCGGGGCTGCGTGCCGCACTCGACCCGACGCGCCGATGACCGCGCCACGCGGACTACCGGCGGCTGTGCTGACCGGTGCCGCAACTGTGGCGATCGTGGTTCTCGCGGTGCATCCGTCCGGGCGGCTCGGTCCGTACCTCGCAGTCGCCGCAGTCGTGACATTGCTCGCCGCGGGCGGTCGGCTGGTGCTTGCCCTGCGCGAGGCCAATGGGGCTGCCGAGGCCTTTGCCTTAGCGCGAACCGATGACCTCACCATGCTCCCCAATCGCCGCGCGGTCATGGCGCGTCTTGATGAACACATCGCTCACGATCGTCCGCTCGGTCTGATGATCATGGATCTCGACGGCTTCAAGGACATCAACGACACCTTGGGCCATGTCGCCGGCGATGCGGTGTTGAAACTCGCCGCTCGTCGGATGCGCGAGGCACTGCCGCCGACGGCGATGATCGCTCGCCTGGGCGGTGACGAGTTCGCGGTCGTGGTCTCAGACGATGACGAGATCAGTCTGCTGGAGATCGCCGGGCTCGTGCTGAAGGCACTGGGCGAGCCGAACCAGGTGGATGGTCTCGAACTGGTTGTGACTGCCTCGCTGGGGATTGCGGTACGGGAAGGCACCGATCGGACGAGCTCATCGCTGCTGCGACGAGCCGACGTAGCGATGTACCAGGCGAAACTGACCGGCACCGGCGCACTGATCTATGACGCCAGCCGCGATGACTTCTCCCGCACGAAGTTGCAGCTGGCCGAGGAACTGCGCCGCGGCATTCCCGAAGGCCAACTCGTCCTGTGGTACCAGCCGCAGATCGACGCAGCCTCGCAACGCGTCTGTGGTTTGGAGGCGCTCGTGCGCTGGCAGCACCCGGAGCGAGGCTTGATGCCACCGATCGCCTTCCTGCCTGCCGCTCGACACGCAGGACTCATGCTTGCGCTGTCCGATGCGGTCGCGCGTCAGGCAATAGCAGACATGCAGCGGTGGCGGCATGCGGGCCTGCGGATACGAGTCGCGTTGAACTGCGCGCCGCCGGAGCTGCTCAGCGGGGCGTTCGTGCCGCGCCTCATGCAGGCCATCAGGGAGTCGGAAATCGAACCGGACGACCTGATGATCGAGGTCACCGAGGATTCGTTCCTTGCCGACCCCGAGAGAACCCGCACGATCCTGTCCGAAATCCGCAGCACCGGTTTGCAGATCGCCATCGACGACTACGGCACCGGCTTCTCGTCGCTGACCTACCTGCGTGATCTTCCGGTGGACGAGCTGAAGATCGACCGATCATTCGTCTCGACGATGCCCACCGACGAACGCAGCGTCATGATTGTCGAGTCCACCCTGCAGATGGCCCACGCGCTCGGCCTGCGATTCGTCGCCGAGGGGGTTGAGGATGCCGCCACTTCAGCAGCCTTGGTCGCAATGGGGGTAGACGTACTACAGGGCTACCACCTGGCTCGGCCGATGCCGTCCGAGCAGGTCATCGACTGGATCTCCGGCTGGACGGCGGGCAATGGAATCGCCTCGCTAAACGGCGACACCGGGTCCGACGAGATCCAGGTCAGGCGAAACGCGCTCGGCATCCGACCGTCCGAGGATGAAGGATTGCCGCGCCGGCACTGAAATGGCGTCCAACCCGACGCCCTGAACTATCAGCCGATAGGCGTCGGGGTTCAGGCGGCGCTGCGCGTCCAGCATCGCATCGCAATGTCCGAAGACCGGGGTGCTCGCTTTGGATCCGCAGAACGGACCAGGCCGAGCACCGGGAAACGCGGTGGTGATCAATCCGGTAGCTGTGAGAATCGTCCGGACGCGTTCGTCCAGGGTCATCACCAGCGAACGGACACCGTTCTGGCGAGCCGACAGCACCAGGCCGTGATACAGGGCGGCTGTCACCGCAAAGCGATGGCGACCGGCTCCGCGGGGCACACCGACAGTGGCCACGTCCCAGGTGGATGACTCTTCCAAGCCAACTGCCCGGGCAGCTCGAGGGCCGTCGATGTTCCACGGCTGGCCGCACGATTCGTTGATCGTCTTCAGTCCAGCCGGACCGGGCTTGATGATCCGCATGACCCCGAGCACGTCGTCGAGATCGTCCAGCACCGCAACGAACGTCGAGGCGCTCTCATAAGGGGCGAACTCTGCAATGTGATCGTCGCCTGACACGCCGTACGAATGCAGAAAAATCTCGGCTTCACGCTCGAATACGGACTGCCGGATCGACCCACTCGGTTCGAACACGAGTCGAAAGAGAGAACGCAATTCGGTCACTGATCCCTGCGTTACCGGTCATGCGGGTCGCAACACCTGGCTCGCCACATTAACACCGAACTCAGCCACCCGACCGCGTTTCGGGATAGCCACGCAGAACGCCGAAACCAGGATGAGCGCGCGCCCGGATCAGCTGTAGTGAACTGCGAGTGTGCTGTTGGAGTCACCTCCGCTCGCCTGCACCAGTACCTCGGCGCCCCGAGCGGTTGTGACTACTCGGTAGCTGACCGAATGCCCGTCGAGCTGTGCGCTGCTGACCTGGCTGCCGCTCGGAAGCACCGCACCGATCGTGAGCTGCGTATTCAGGTGACGACGCACCGTAGTGGTAAGGGTGCCGGAATCCCGCCGCGCGCTGACGTCGATCGACCCGCCGCCGATCCGGATGTCGGTTGCGGACACCGTGTTCTGCCCGTTCGGGATCTGCGGCACGACCGAGACAGTGTGCCGACCAGCATCCGGTGCCACACCGAGCTCGTAGTGCACGACCGGCCAGAGCACCCCATAGGTTCCCCAGGCTTGCAGGCCGCTGGAGCGCTCGGTGAACAGCTTGTCGATGTTGGAACCGAAGTCCGGCGACGGCGAGATCTCCGGCATCGCACCGGGCACCTCCCAGGTGGATGGATCCACCTGGACCCGGGCCAGATCGCTGGTGTATTGACTCAACTGTCCGCTACCCATTCGCCCGAGTGCTGCCTCTGCGACGGCCATGATGGACGTGGTCAGGGTGAACACCTCACGGTCGCTGGGCGCAGCTGACACCGTCGGGTCACACGTCGGCCCGGGGTTGCCCTTCGGGTCGGACGTGCCACCGGTACCGGTGTGGTAGAGGCCGTTTGTGCCGGTGAAACAAGGCAATTCATGCTGGGTCACGGTGGTGTTTGCGTGACCGAGGTCAGCAACCGGGCCGGCAACCCCGGCGGCGCCGGGCAACTCGGCTTCGACCGGAGTCAGGCCGATCCAGTACCGCTGGAACAGCTGGACGTTGCCAGGATCGGCCAGCGAGTCGGCGTAGGACTTGGTTGCCGAGCCGTTCCACCACGCGGCCTCGAAGCGGCTTCGCAGATCACTTGCCTTCGCACTGGCCCATGCCAACGTCGCGTTGTCGTGCTTGCTGGCCGCCATGTCGGCCAGGTCGGCCAGGCCACGGATCGCGTACACGGTGTTGTCCAACTTCTCGGCACCCATTCCGGTGCGCTCGACGTTGCCAGAACCCTCCAGCCAGCCGTCCTTGTCGACGTCGAGTTGGCTGAACACGTATTGCATGTTGCGCTTGGCGAAGCTGTACATCTCGTCACGGAAGCGGTTGTCGCCGGTCCACCGCCACACCAATGCAACCGCACTCGGAAACTTCACTGTCTCGTCGGTGTTGCCCGGGTCGGAGTTGGCACCGAAGTAGACGCTGCCATCGGGCACCACTTCGTGCACCACCTTGCCGCTGCCGTTGTTCACCTTGTCACTGATCTGCTGCAACGTGCGCAGATGATTTTCGATCGAGGTGAATTGGCCGCTGGCCACTGCGGCGAACGCGGTGTACTCGCCGTCAGTTCCGAAGATCCACGGATAGTCCGGCCATCCCGCGCCGATCCACTGTGCGGTGGCCTGGGTTCCGGATGGAGGTGGATAGACCGTGCCGGCATTCGTCACCCGAAGCTGCAGGTTGCGGGCTTCCTGCCGGGCATCGGCAAGGTTCTGCTTGCTCCACGCGACGCTTGCCGCCAACTGCGGATCGCCGGGCAGGCTGACGTTGGTCTGGGCGGCGAGTGCCTGCCGTCCGGAGACCTTCTTGGCAAGCAACTCGGCGGGATCGGCCAGAGCCTGACGCTGCATCGAGACAGCTTCGGCCAGGCTCTGATCCGAGCCGCCCACCGCGAACCACACGGTCCGCGAGCCGGACGGCACGTCGACGCGGTAGCTGAGCGAACCACCGGTGCCTTTGCCGTAGGCGGTGTCGTCACAGCGCGGCGGCTGCGGCGGCGCATTCGGACCAGAAGCCGGACACACCACGGCCGGGTCCTGCGGGCCGCGGAAGTTCGCGCCCAAGGCATGCGAGGTGGTTGACAGCGACGAGCCCACCACCGCCGACCAGTTGTGCGGCAAGCTGTTCGCCGCCGGCGGAGTTCCCTGATCCCGGAAGACCAAACTGCCGTTGTTGTAGGAACCGGTGTCGGGCAGGTTCACGACCGTTTGGCTCGGTACCGTCTCGCCCCACGGGTAGGCCTGCATCAGTTCCGAATGCGCATCCATCGTGAGGGAGATGGTGCGCTGCTTCGTCGATGTCAGAGTGAGTCCGATCAGTCCTGCGCGCAGTCCGTCCGGCGCGACATCGGTGCGACTGATCTGCACGCCGTTCTGGGTGCCGAGGTCGAACCGGGCGTAACCCCAGCCGCTGGTGTAGCTCTTGGCGTTGAGCCACGAACCGTTCACGTTGAACCACACGCCGTCCAGCAGCTTGATCGGCATGCTCCAGAAGCCGCCCATCTCGCCACGGGTGTGGAAGCCCTCGGCCGGATAGCTCGCGTCCTCTGCACCGACCTCGTAGAAGCGATCGCCGATGACGAAAGAACGCCGATCGGCCAACCGAGTACTCGTGCTCAGTTCTGTCGAATGGGCCAGCCCACCGCCGTTGCCCGTTCTGGCAGGTGAACCCTGCGCGGGCGGAATGGCGACGGCGAGACCGATCGCGGTTACTGAAGCCATCAGCAAGGCAAGGACATGACCACGGGACATGGACGACTCCTCAGGCACGAAAGCTATGAGTTCACTGATCGTGGACCTAGGTCGACGACGAGGCAACCGCACGGTGATCCAGCCACACGTCGCGCTAACGACGGCTCCCGGTCAGCTTGCAAGCGTGGCGGCATAGATCTCGGCGTTGGCGTTGTTGGGCAGCGTGATGGACTGAACGTTGCGGTTCGGGTCGAGGGCGAGCGAGGTTGCGAACAGCTGCACCGGCGGACCGTCGACGCCCTGTCCGGCTTTGATGCGATGGTCCATGGCCAAAGCGACGGTGTCTCCGTTGCGTCCGGACCCCGCCGCCCAGTCGGTCAGGTTCAATGCCGACTGAGCTGTCGTCCCGTCGGTGTACGTGATCGTGGCCTGCGCGGTGACGTCACCTCCGTGCGCTGCTCCGATCACGTGCAGGGCCGAATACGTGCCTGCTGGCAAGGCCAATTGCTGACCCCGCGCCGTCAAGAAATTCTTCGTCACGCCGGTGGCATCGGGCATCGAGTAGTTGATCCCGCCGATCGTGTCCGATCCGGAGCTGGGCAGCAGGGCCGCGTCGTAACTCCAACCGCCGCCGTCGAAGTTGCCCGAGGCAGGCGCCGTGGTGGTCGCCGTGCCATCGAGGTCGGCGTCCGAGGTCAGATCCAGCGCGCATTGCGAGGCTGACGCCAACGCGCACCGGACGTCCTTCAATTGCACCGAAACCGATCGTGTGACGGTCTTGGCACCTGCCGCCTTGATCGTGACTGTCACCGGATAGCTGCCGGCGGCTGCGTCGGCCGGAATGCTTACGCGGATTGGGAAATCTATTCCGGTCGGCAGGCCGTCGGACTGGACCGACGCGATCCGTTGCGTCACATTCGCCGCCCAGCCTGCAGGTGCCTGGGCCTCCGACACCACCCGCTTGCTGCCCGGCCATTGCCCCACCACCGATTCGGTAATCGTCACCGACCGGGTGCCGGTTGCCGCCACCGCGGTGGCAGGTGCGACTGCTGCCGACAGCGCGACGCGGTGGTCATCGGCCGTGGCGTCGATGGACGGCGGCACATCCTTGGCTCCGGTCGCCCAGCTGCTTGCGTTCGCCGAGACGGTATATGCCAACGAGCCGCCACGGCGGATGTCATCCCAGCTGACCCAGCTGTGCGAACTCGCGCGGCCGTTCACCTTCGCCGCCGTGATGTAGCGGTTGGTGTCAGACACGCCGGGCGCTGTGATGTGCAGCGTGCCGCCCTGGGTAGGGCCGTGCTCGCCGGTCTGCGCGGCGCCGATTTGTACGGTGGCAGAAGGGAATTGTGGACTGCTGACCGCGAAGAAGTTCGAACCGCTCATGGTCGGATAGAGACCGAGCGAGCTGAAGACGTACCAGGCCGACATCGCGCCGAGGTCATCGTTGCCCGTCATCCCGTCCGGGCCGGTGGTGAACAGCGTCATCGCGGCGCGCACCACGGTCGCTGTCTTGGCCGGCGCGCCGGCCCACAGGTACATGTATGGCGCGAGGAGATCGGGTTCGTTGTTCGGGTTGTAGGTCGGCTTGGTGTAGTAGTCGTACGGCGAGGAGATCCATTCGGTGCGCGCAGTGCCGGCCGGATCGGTCAGCAGGTGGTCGTAGGCGAAGAACGTGTCCAGCCGCTGCTGCGCTGCGGCTTTGCCGCCCATCAGCGATGTCAAGCCGGCCGGATCTTGCGGGACGAGCCATTGGTACTGGTAAGCGCCGCTCTCGTGAAACTGCTGGTTTCCGCTGACCGGGTCGAACGGCGCCAGCCACGTTCCGTCCTGGTTGCGCGGACGGAACTGGCCGATCCGGGCGTCCCACAGGTTGCGATACCAGCGGCCACGCTGGGCGAACATGGTCGCGTCGGTGCGGTGACCGAGCCCGTCTGCCATCAGCGACAGCGCCGCGTCGGCCGCTGAGTATTCGAGGGTGGCCGAAGCCGGGTGCGCACAGTCGTTGTCGCCGCCGTGGCTCGGACAGTCGGTCCCGACTGTGAGGCCGGACGGTATGTAGCCGAGCTTGTCGTAGTAGAGGACTCCGGACCGTCCGTTGTACTGACTGGCAGCAGGTGGCAGGGACGTGGCGTTCTTCTTCAACAGCGCGTATGCCTCGGCCTCGTGCCCGGCCAGGAATCCCTTCGACCAGGCCTCGACGAGCGTTGGTGTCACCGGATCGCCGGTCATGATGTTGGTCTCGCTGTTGGCCAACGCCCAGCGGGGAAGCCAGCCGCCCTCCCGTCCGATCGCCAGTAGTGACAGGTCGTCGTCACGGGCGACATTGGGCTGCAGAAGTTCCAGCAACTGGTTCTGCGGACGATAGGTATCCCACAGCGAGAAGTTCTGCCGCGGCGTGTAGTCCGTCGCGGTGTGCACCGCGTGGTCGAAACCCTGGTATTTGCCATCGACGTCACCGGCGAGGTTCGGGTGCAGGAACGAGTGGTAAAGCGCGGTGTAGTACGCGACCTGGCGGTCGTGGGTTCCGCCGTCGATGGTGGCGAGTTGAAGGTTGGTGTTCCATCGCTTCTGTAATGCGGTTCGGGTGGCATCGAAGTCGTAGCCGGTGCCGGTCTCGGCCGCGAGGTTGGTGCGCGCACCCGCGACGCCGGTGTAGCTCAGACCGACCTTGACGACCACCGTTCGATCTGCCGACGTGCTGCCGGGCGCGAAGCTGACCCAGGCTCCGTTGCCGCCACCGGTGGTTGACGCGTCTGGCGTACCGGGCCGCAAAGTTGTACCCGACCAGGTGCCGAAGGTGCTGATCGGGCGATCGAAGCTAGCGCTGAAGTACACGGTGTGTTCGTCGTGGCCGGCGCAGAATCCGCCGTCGTGCACCTGGCCCTCGATGGTGCGATCGCCGATGACGTGCACGGTCGAGTCGATCACGTGCATGTTGGCTTGCCCTGTGTTGAAAAGGACATTCTGCTGCTGGCCGGCCGGGAAGGTGTAGCGCTGCCATCCGGTCCGGTCGGTGGCGGTGAGCTCGGCATTGATGCCGTACCTGGACAGGCCGACCTGGTAGTAGCCAGGTGTCGCCGTCTCGTCGTCGTGCGAGTACGGCGAGGCGTAGCTGCTGGCGACGCCGGTGCTCACCGCTCCGGTGGTGGGCATGATCGGCAACTCGCCGACGACGCCGCAGCCGACTCCGGACAGGTGGGTCTGGCTGAAGCCGTAGATGCTGGACTGCTTGTAGTCGTAGCCACCTTGGCCGCCGGTGTCCGGGCTGACCTGCACCATCCCGAACGGCGCGCTGGCGCCCGGGAACGTATTACCGAAGTTCTCGGTGCCCACGTAAGGGTTGACCAAGCTGGTGAGGTCACCGGCGGCCGGGCTGGCGGCTGGGCTGGCTGCAGCTCCGGTCGGCGGTGTACTTGCAGCAACATTCACAGCAATCGGCGTGCAAAGGACGCCCGCAGTCAGAGCAAATGCCCCGATCGTGGCGAGCCAGCGGACGGGGAGGGCGGGCGGGGTCATCGTGAAACCTTTCCGGCAAGCTACCGGCCACGGCTTGTGACGGCATGTGCTGGCTTGTGCTGCCTGTGCTGGCCTGTGACAGCGTTGTCAGATTGCTCGTCCCAAAGGGGCCTTCAGTTCGGTTTCGGCACATATTTGCCCTCGCTGTGCCTCTGCGTCAAGTGCGTCGACTCGACACCCGACACCGATTTCACATCAGAGCTACCGGATGCCGCGGCAGAGCTACCGGCTGCGGCGGCCTGGGCGCCGCTCACCGGACCCGCGCGCGATGAGCTCGGTCGGCAGCCGCTCCTGATGGGCCGGCGCCTCGTTGCCGGCCAATCGCGCCAACACCAGATCGGCCCCGATCTCGCCCATCCGCTCCGGTGCGTGCGCGATGACGGTGATGCCGAGCAGGTCGGCAAGATCGAAGTCGTCGAAACCCACCAGCGCCGGCGGCGAGGCGTGATCACGCATTGCCCGTAGCGCGCCGATCGTGATCCGGTTGTTGGTCGTGAACAACGCCGTCGGCGCCGTCCGCAGCGCCAGCAGATCGCGCGCAGCACTTTCGGCAGCCTCGCTGTCGTGTGAGTCCGCCCGGACGAAGCGCTCCCAGTTGTCGATGCCGGCTGCCGTCATGGCTGCTCGGAATCCCGAGATGCGCTCGCGGTGGGTGGTCAACCGGCTGAGGTCCCCGATCAGACCGATCCGTCGATGACCATGCGCAATAAGGTGTTCGGCAGCTTGTCGAGCCCCCGCCTGATTGTCGATCGCGACGGTGTCGGCGACGATTCCGGACGGCGGTCGGTCCAGGAACGCGACCGGGATGCCAAGCCGGCGTTCGGATTCGAGATAGCCATGATCGGCCACGCAGCTGGTCAGGAGCAGCGCTCGGACCCGACGCTCGAGCATCTCGGCAGCCAGCTGCCGTTCCAGCTCAGGATCCTCGTCACTGGACGCCGTGATCAGTTGCAGGCCGGCCGCTCGCAACCGGCGCTCGACGCCTCGGGCGATGCGGGCGTAGAACGGGTTTGCGACGTCGCTGATGATGAGGCCGACCGTCGACGACCTGGCGCCCACCCGAAGCTCGCGCGCGATGACGTTCAGGCGGAATCCCAGCTGGTCGGCGGCAGCGTGCACCTTGGCTGCGGTGCGCTGGGACACGTACGGCTCGCCGTTGAGCACCCGCGAGGCGGTCTTCAGGCTGACGCCGGCCAGCTTCGCGACCTGCAGCATTGTCGGCCGCGCCCTGTCACTGGCTCGACCGGCTGTTCGGTCACTTGCTCCGTCGCCGGCGCGGCCCCTCGCGTCGCTACCGGCGCTGATACCGGCACCGCTACTCGCGTTGTCGCTCATCGCTGAATGGTGCAGAGCATTGACAACGATGTCAATCGAGGGGGAAGGTGATGCCGCTGCGGGGGCGGACATAGCGATCGAGGAGACCGATGTCAGTCAAATACCTTCACAGGCATGATCGTGCCATTCGCCGGACCCGCCGGTTACGCGCGTTGGCGGCATCGATCACCGGCGCAGCCCTGCTGTTGTCGGGGCTTTCGGCGGTAGTCGCATCCAAGGCCGCCGCGGCGCCGGCAGCTGACCCGGGCCGGTTCGCAACGTCGTTCGAAGCCTCCGATCCCAAGGCCCTGAGCAGCACGGTCGAGGTCGGCGCGGACGGTAAGCCCGTTCAGTCCGGCGTCGTCGGTATCAGCAACCACCTACCTGGCAGCGTGATCGACTCCAGCACGCCGATCGTTGCGTCGGCGGAGAACCCGCCGGGCGAGGTGGCCAAGAACCTGGCCGACGGTGATCCCGGGACGAAATGGCTGGCATTCGCCATCACCGCGACACTCACGTATCACCTGCCCGCCGCTGCCGCGGTCGCCACGTATGCGCTGACCTCGGGCAACGACGCCCCCGACCGCGACCCGGCAGCGTGGACCCTGCAAGGATCTGCCGACGGCACGACCTGGACGACGCTGGACACCCGGCAAGGTCAGACCTGGACCGGCCGCGGCGTGCGCAACACCTACCCGGTACCCGCTACCGCCGTAGCGAGTTTCTCCTTCTATCGACTGGCGATCGCCGCGCCGGGTGCCGGCACGTTGCTGCAGCTGGCTGACTGGGATCTGGCCGTCGCGCAGTCCGGTTCGACGCCCGAACCGATGGTCACAGCCACCGGAAACGGTCCCAGCTCCGGCTTCAACCTCAAGCAGAACGCCGGCTTCACCGGTATGCACGCCTACCAGTACGCGGGCAAGCAGACCGTGGCCGGGCACGCTTACGAAACCAATGTGGTGCAGCAGGGCTTGAACGTGACGGTCGGCCCGAAAACTCGGCTCAGCTACCGGATCATGCCCCAGTTCACAGGCAGTGACCTGAGCTATCCGTCCAGCTATGCGGCAGTGGATCTGCATTTCACCGACGGCAGCTACCTGTCCCAGCTCAGCCCCGTCGATCAACACGGGGTGGACTTCACCGCCAAGGGCCAGGGCGTCGGCAAGATCCTCTACGCCGATCAGTGGAACGCCGAAAGCAGCGACATCGGCACGTTGGCACAAGGCAAGACGATTGACCGCATCCTGCTCTCCTACGACGACCCGGCAGCGAAGGCCGACACCGCCTTCGGCGGCTGGATCGACGACGTGACGATCGACCCCTCCCCCAAGCAACTCGATGCCTCGACGCTGACCAATGTCGTCGACACCCGGCGCGGAACCAACGCCTCCGGCTCGTTCTCCCGCGGCAACAACCTGCCGATCAGCGCTGTGCCGAACGGCTTCACGTTCCTGACACCGGTCACCGACGCCACGTCACAAAGCTGGGAGTACTACTACCAGCAGGCCAACGATGTCGACAATCACCCGACGTTGCAAGGGCTTTCCGTATCGCACGAGCCAAGCCCATGGATGGGCGACCGCAACCAACTCTCGGTGATGCCATCGATCGCAGCGACCCCAACCGGCAGCCCGACGGGTCGGGCGCTTGCATTCACCCATGACGGCGAGACGGCGCAACCGGATTACTACAGCGTCGATTTCCTTAATGGCATCAAGGCCGAAATGGCGCCCGCCGACCATGGCGGCGTCTTCAGATTCAGCTTCCCGGCCAACGCCACGCACACCGGCCAGCTCGTCTTCGACACGGTCGACACCAACGGATCATTCGTCATCGACCCCGCGACCGGCACGGTGACCGGATGGGTCGACAACGGTAGCGGCCTGTCGGTCGGACGCAGCCGGATGTTCTTCTCCGGAACGTTCTCGGCCAAGCCGACCGCCACCGGGACAGCTGCCGGCGGCCACACCAACACCCGGTACGCGACGTTCGACACCAGCACCAACTCGACGGTAGAACTGCGACTGGCCACCTCGTTCATCGGCCTGAGCCAGGCACAGCACAACGCCGACCTGGAGTTGACCGGCAAGAGCTTCGACGCTGTTCATGCCGCGGCGACCGCAGCCTGGCAGAAGCGGCTCGGCGTGGTATCGGTGTCCGGTGAGACCGACACCCAGCGCACCACCCTGTACTCGAACCTGTACCGGCTGAACCTGTACCCGAACTCGCAGTTCGAGAACACCGGCAGCGCCGCCACCCCGGTGTACAAGTACGCGAGCCCGGTAGCTGCACCGGCCGGCACGGCCTCGGATACCGCCACAGGTGCTGTCGTGAAGGCCGGAAAGGTCTATGTCAACAACGGATTCTGGGACACCTATCGCACGGTGTGGCCGGCCTACTCGCTGCTGTACCCCGATGTCGCGGCCCAACTGGTGGACGGCTTTGTCCAGCAGTACCGGGACAGTGGCTGGATCGCCCGTTGGTCATCGCCGGGGTATGCAGACCTGATGACCGGCACCAGCAGCGACGTCGCATTCGCCGGTGCGTACCTACGCGGCGTTCCGCTCACAAACCCGCTCGATGCCTATGACGCAGCGTTGAAGAACGCCACCGTGCTGCCCGCCTCGAACGGCGTAGGCCGCAAGGGTCTGGCAACCTCGATCTTCGAGAAGTACACCGACACCGGCACCGGCGAGAGCGTGTCCTGGGCCCTCGAGGGCGACATCAACGACGCGGGGCTGTCCCAGATGGCCGCTGCGCTCGCCAAGGATCCACGTACGCCGGTATCGCGCCGGGGTCAGCTGACGGACGAGGCGGCCTACTTCGCCGACCGGTCGGGGCAGTACGTCAATCTGTTCGACCCGAGCATCGGGTTCTTCCAGGGTCGCAACGCCGATGGCTCGTTCAATCAATCGGCGGCCGACTACGACCCGGCAAGCTGGGGCGGCGTTTACACCGAGACCGACGGGTGGAACTTCGCGTTCCACGCGCCGCAGGACGGTCAGGGACTGGCCGATCTGTACGGCGGCCGTGCGCAGCTGGAGACGAAGCTCGACCAGTTCTTTGCCACGCCTGAGAACGCTGACAAGCCGGGCGGGTACGGCGGCACGATCCACGAGATGCTCGAGGCACGCGCCGTCCGGATGGGCCAGTTCGGGATGAGCAACCAACCCTCGCACCACATCCCCTACATGTACGACTACGTCGGTGCGCCGGCAAAGACCCAGGCGCTGGTGCGTCAGGTCATGCAGCGGCTGTACGTCGGCGACGAGATCGGTCAGGGGTACACCGGTGACGAGGACAACGGCGAGATGTCCTCGTGGTACATCCTGAGCTCGCTGGGGATCTATCCTCTGCAGTCCGGTTCGCCGAACTGGGCGATCGGTAGCCCGCTCTTCCCGTCGGTCACCGTGCACCGCAGCACCGGCGACCTCACGATCGACGCCAAGAACAACAACGCCACGAACGTCTACGTGCAGTCGCTGAACGTCAATGGCAAGTCGCACAGCTCGACGTCGCTGACCACTCAGGACCTGGCCGGCAACGCACACCTGGTGTTCACGATGGGTGCCAACCCGTCCTCGTGGGGAACCGGCGCCAAGGACGCACCGCCGTCGCCGACCACCGGGAACCAGGCGCCGACGCCGGATCAGGACGCCACCACCGCCGGCGTCGGCACGTTGACCGCCGCGAACGGCCAGGACGTCTCGGCATTGACGGACAACAACTCCACCACCCAGACCACCTTCAGCAACGGCATCCCGGTGCTGACCTGGGCGTCCAACGGCGCCTCGCAGGACGTCACCAGCTACACGCTGACGTCCGGCTCCGCGCCCGGCGATCCGGCCGGCTGGACACTGGAGGGCTCACACAACGGATCCCGATGGACCACGGTGGACCGGCGGACGGGTCAGACCTTCCCGTGGCGGACCCAGACCAGGCCGTTCCAAGTCGCCAAGCCCGGCTCGTACAAGCTGTACCGGCTGGTCTTCGATGCTTCGGGCACCAAGCAGACCTCGCTCGCCGAACTCGAGCTGCTCGTCAAGCCAGGGTCATCGGGCAAGACCAAACTGAGCGTGGTTCCGACCAGTGCAGCGATCAGCGGTCGCACCGGTGCAGCCGTCAGCGCGACCCTCGCTACCTTCTCCGGTGGCGGTTCCGGTCACGGCAGCACGGCAGCTGATTACACCGCGAGCGTGGACTGGGGCGACGGCTCGACCTCGGCAGGAACCATCACCGCCGGCCAGCTCAGCACGTATGCCGTGAAGGGCAGCCACACGTACAGCAAGCCGGGTTACTACCGGGTTGCGGTGAGCGTCACTGACGGCAAGCAGACCGCAACCGCGAACGTCGGCGTGACCATCGCGCTGTCAGCAACCGGCGGCATCGTGTCCTCCTTCGACGGTGTTTGCATCGCCGACGACGGTGTCGGCGGCGCGGACTGTGACGCCGGTGGGTACGCGTACTCGCGTCAGGCACTCGCAGCTGCGGGCGTGACCCAAGGCGTCGCGGCAACCGTTCCGAACAGCACCGTCAACGGACGTCCGCTCACCTTCACGCTGCCCGCCGTTGCTGCCGGACAACCCGATAACGCCAAGGGCGACGGTCAGACGATCGCAGTCACATTGCCAAAGGACGCCGGCCGGATCTCGTTCATCGGCACCGGAACGGAAGGCAATCAGACCAGCACAGCAACCCTGACCTACACCGACGGCAGCACCGAGACCGTCCCGATGGACTTCCCGGACTGGACCCTGGGAGGCGGCGGCGTTCCGGTCCCAACCGGCTTCACCGCGGTTGCCGCCAGCAACTATCGCCTGAACGGTTCGGCCAAGGATCCGGCCAAGCCGTATCTGTTCGCGGGCCCGGCGCACACTTTGCCGGCCGGAAAGACATTGGCGAGCGTGACGATGCCGACTCAGACCGGCACCGAGAAGGACGCCGGACGGGTACACCTGTTCGCGATCGCTGACGACGGCACGCCGGCGCCGGCACTGTCCGCCAAGCCCGCCACGGCCGGCACGGCAACGACAGGAAAGGCGACGACGCTCGCGCTGGCGACCTCGACCGGAGGCGCTGCTGGTCCTCGTACCGCACGGGTCCAGTGGGGTGATGCCTCCTACACCGAGGACGCCGTCGTTGCTACCGCAGCTGATGGCACCACGACCGTTACCGGTTCGCACACCTGGACGCAAGCCGGCACGTACACCGTGCACGTGACGGTGTCGGACGGTTCGACGAGTGTGACGGTCCCTCTGACGGTCACGGTCAGCAACCCGTCGCGCCAGGCGATCGCCATGCAGCCCGCATCCGGCGTCGTTGCCGCAGGCCATTCGGCGAACGTGACCGGGATCGGTTTCAAGCCTGGCGAGAAGGTGGTCGTGCAGCTGTCGACTCCGATCGCCGCGTCGACGGCGGTGACGGCGGACACCCGAGGCCGGATTGCCGCGACACTGAAGGTGCCGAGCCGTACGGCTGCCGGGACGTACGCACTGACCGCGACTGGACAGGCGTCGGGCATGCCCGCTACCACCACGGTGACCGTGCCGGACACGTCAGTCGCTCCGACCATCAAGTCGACGCTCGTGCTGTCATCGACCACCGGAACACCCGGAGAGATCGTCACGGCCAGCGGCACGGGATTCCGGCCGAATGAAGTCGTCACGATCGCGATGACCGGCAGCGTCGCGGGAACCAGTCACCTGGCCACGGCGCGAGCCAACGCTGACGGTGTGTTCACCACGACGTTCGTGGTGCCCACCCTCGGCGGCGGAGCGCATGCGGTTACGGCGACCGGCACAGTTGCGCCAACCGTTGCCGGTGCCGGGTCGGCTGCCTCGGCCACCGAACCATTCGGCGAGGTGAGCGCCCCGCACGGTACGAGGTGACGGGCAGCGGGCAACCGCAGAGCTCGTTGCGGGTTGGCTTTGGCTGCACGTTGAACGGCAGGTCGCTGCCGCCGTCAGGATGACGGTGGCAGCGCCGCGTCCAGGGCTCGCACCACGACATCCACATCGTCGACGGACATCGTGGGTCCGATCGGCAGGCTCAGCTCTTCCGCGGCCCAGCGTGCGCTGTGCGGCAGTTCGTGGCGGACCTCCAGGTCGGCGTAGGCCTGCGATTGGTGCGGCGCTGCGGGATAGTGAATTCCAACTTCGATGCCGGCCGATTGCAACCGCCCGGCAACCCGGTCGCGGTCGCGAACCCGGATCGGAAAGATGTGGAACACCGGGCGGGAGCCGGCCGGGTAGTCGAGCAGTTCGATGTCAGCTCTGCCCAGCAGCTGCGAGTAGTAACGGGCTGCGAGCTGTCGGCGATGGGAATTCCACAGGTCGAGCAAGGGCAGTTTGACGCGGAGCACGGCGGCTTGAATCTCATCGAGGCGAGAGTTCGTGCCGATCACCTCGTGCTGATACTTCGTGCGAGCACCGTAGTTGGCCAGCACCCTTAGCCGGTCGGCGACATCGGCGCGATTGGTGACTCCCATTCCGCCGTCGCCCAGCGCGCCAAGGTTCTTGCCCGGGTAGAAGCTGAATGCCGCGTAGTCGCTGAGCGCCGCCACCCGCACGCCGTCGAACTCGACCCCGTGGGCTTGGGCAGCATCTTCGATCAGGGCCAGGTTGGCCCGCTGCGCGATGGCGCGCAACTCGGCCATCGGTGCGGGCGCTCCGTACAGGTGAACGGCGATGATGGCCGCCGTCCGCGGCGTGATAGCGGCAGACACGGCTGCCGGGTCGATCTGCGCGGAACCCAGGCTCACGTCGACCGCTACCGGAACGGCACCGATGGCGCTCACGGCCAGCCAGGTCGCGATGAAGGTGTGCCCCGGAACGATCACCTCGTCGCCTGCTCCGACGCCAAGCGCACGCAGCCCAAGGCTGAGTGCGTCGAGGCCATTACCGACGCCGACAGCATGAGACGCGCTGCAGTAGCTGGCGAATTCTGACTCGAACGCGCTGCATTCCGGTCCGAGAACCAGTCGGTTACTGCGAATCACGCGCCGGACGGCGGCAACGAGGTCGGCTTCAAGCCTGTCGTGCAGGGCCGCGAGGTCGAGGAAGGCCACGTGTCCGGCAACGGACTCGGTCCGGGTCTCGAGCTGGTCCGGGTAGGCCGGCCTCATGCGCCGGCAGCGAGGCGAAACTCAGCGTCGGCCGCGAACTCCTCGTAGTCGCGGTAGTAGTCGGACTCGTCGTAGGCCGCCGAGGCCAGCACCAGGCACACGGATCCGGACGAAAAGTTGTCGATTTCACGCCACACCATTGGAGGTACGTAGAGGCCTTTGTAGGACCTGTTGAGGCTGTGAATCCGTCGCTCGAAACCGTCGTCGAGGACGATGTCAAAGCTGCCCGACATCGCGATGATCAGTTGTTCGAGCCCGCGATGAGCGTGGCCACCTCGGCTCGCTCCGCCTGGGACGTCGTAGAGGTAGTACACCCGCTCGATGGCGAACGGGATGTGGTTGCCGGTCTCGATGAAGGTCAGGTTGCCACGAGGATCAGCGACCACCGGAAGCTCGATCGTTCCTGACCGGGACAGCGGATTGTCCGAGCCAACCGTTCCGTCCGGGACCAGGCGTGGTGAATCTCCGACAAGCCGCGGCGGGGCGCTCAGGCCAGGAAATGGAGTAACAGGGCTGGCTGTCACGTTGAATCCTCTCCTCGCATGTTTCTGCCCGGACCTCGGTCCGCTCACCTTCACCATCGGCTCCGAGCGGAAAATCTGAGGCTGTGACGGCGATCGGTTGGCGAATCCGACGGAATCGACGTGGGCCGGCAGCCGAGAAAGCCCTCAGGTGGCCTTCGGCGCTGCCGATCAGACCGTCGTGCCGCTATCCGTCGAGCTCGGGACAATTCCGCACCGCCCGCCAGCGGCGCAGAACGCCGGGTGGCGACGGTTGTTCAACCGGGCGTCCTTCCATGCGCTCAACGTGCGTGACGGGCAGCAACCGTTCTTCACCGAGATCCACGACGAGGCCGGCCATCCGCTCGGCGGCGTGAGCGGAGTTCGGGACGGTGACACCTTCCTCTCCGGTTACAGCGCGCCGTTCGGCGGATTCGACTTCCTCAAGGACGGCGAGACCAGCGAGAACATCAGCCGGGTGGTGCTGGAATCGGTGCGACAGATCGAAGCGGCCGGCGTGCATGCGATCCGGTTGAAGCTGCCGCCGGCCTGCTATTCGCGCAACGAAGGCATGGTGCAATTCACCCTCTTGAACGCCGGCTTCTCCGTTGAACGATGCGAGCTGAACCAGCATCTGCCGGTAGCCGATTGGCAGTCCACTGACGACTTCGTGGCTGGACTCCGTTCACCCGCGCAGAAAACGCTGCGCCATCTGATGACGCAGGATCTGCAATTTCAGCAGGTGTTCGACGACGAGCGTTGTGATCGCGTCCATGAGCTGCTCGCGCAGAACCGGATCCGCAAGGGCCGACGCTTTGCGCTGTCGCGGGAGTACCTGGCCAAAGCGCGCGAGAATCTGCGTCCGGATGTCGGCATGTTCGAGCTGGTGCACAGAGATACGCCGGTCGCCGCAGCGCTGGTGTACCGGGTGGCACCTGGCCGGGAGCTGGTGGTCGCCTGGGGAGACGCGGAACATCAGCTCAAGCGCTCACCGATGATTCTGCTCGCGTATCGGCTTGTCCAACGATGCCTGGCAGAGGGCGTCGGCGTGCTGGACCTGGGTATCTCCAACGAGCCGGAGGCGCGCGACGCCGGTGGATTGGAACCCAACTTCGGGCTCGTGCAGTTCAAGCGAACCTTGCTTGCCAGGATCGAACCGAGATTCACGATGGTGCGGGTAAATCGATGACTGGCATCGACTACGCCGACACCTACGATCCGGACACCGACTTCGATCGGTTCTACACCGTGGCCACCAGCCGAAAGATCGCCGCGCGGATATCGGCGGGCGACCGCGTTCTGGAATTGGGTTGCGCGACCGGATTGATGGCCAGCGAAACCATTGATCGAAGCTCCCCAGGTTCGTGGCTGGGAGTGGATCGTTCTGAGTCCTACCTCGCCCGGGCGCGTGCTCGCGGGCTTGCCTGCGCGACCTTCGTCCACGGCGACCTCGACGCCATTGACGCCATTGACGCCATTGACGCCATTGACGACCCTGCGATCGGCGAACAGCGTTACGAGCACGTGCTGGCCACCAACGTTCTGCACGAACTTTCTGACCCCGAGGGCTTTCTGCGGCGCTGTTCGGGGTTGCTGTCCGCGACGGGAATCATCCATCTGACTCTGCAGAATCCGAACTCCATTCATCGAATCTGCGCACTCGAGATGGGGTACATCTCCTCGCTCGCCGAGATCTCGGAACGGGGAAACCAGTGGGGTACCCGAGCGCTGTGGAGCGCGGATGAACTGGTGAGCTTGGCGCACGAGGCTGGCTTGTCCGTGCGAGTTCGCGAGGGCGTCATGCTGAAGCCGGTGCCCAACAGCGTCATGAACACCCTGCCGGGCGAGGTCATCGAGGGTTTCATTCGAGGCGCCGCCCACTTTCCCGAAGCGTGCGCAATGACCTACCTGGAGCTCGGAAATGACTGAACGAATCGTGGTCGGATCTTCGGTGGCCGCGCTCGTCACCGCGCAAAGCCTCGCTGAGCGCGGCGAACGGGCTCGGCTTCTGATGCCACCGGGGCCTCCCGGCGGCGGTTTCGGCTCGATCCGATCCGGCGGCCGCGCCCTGGAACTCGGCGTGCGCTTGCTCGAACTGAGCTATGAGCAGGCCGCACCGCCACCGCCGTTGAGCAGTTACCAGCCGGGCCCAGCCGGCCATCGTCCGTACGCGATGTTGGTCCGTGACCACCTGGAGGCTCTGCTTGGCTCTCGCCTGACCGAGGTACGCCGACCTCAGATGCTGTTCGACGGACGGGTCGTCGACGACCTGTACTTCACAACCGATGCCACAGCGCTGCGCACCGCGCTGACCTCGACGCAGCGCGCTGAGATCAGGACCGAGGCGCTGGCTTGCCAGGCATCGACCGGGTCCGGCGCAGGCGTGCTGGCACCCGAGCTGATCGACCGACTCGACACACTGACGCTGGAAGAAGCATCGCTGCTCAACCACGGCGAGAGTTTCCACCGACTGTTCATGGCACCGGTGGCGAACAAGATCGTCGCGGGTGGCTGCACCGATGTCATCGCCGCCCTCCGCCGCAAGATCTGGCTGCCGCTGTTCTGGCCGCAGACGCTGGCGCAGGCCGCCGGCGACGGCGACATCTCCTTCGCGCCGGAGCGGCCGTTCCATACGATCGCCGGCGGCGGTTCGGGAGAACTCGTGGCCGGACTGATCGAGCGGCTCGACGAACTCGGTGTCGTGATGGATTCCCTCGGTGCGCTAGAGGGAATCGAGACCGGCGCGTCCGGACTGACTCGGTTGAGCATGGCCAACGGTGACGTGATCGAGGCTGCCAGGCCGGTGATCGGGGTGTCTGCCGGGCAGCTGTTTGGCGCGGCTGGAATCGACTACCAGCCCGAGGCCGCTCGCACGGTCATCTGCTGGCTGGAGGTGGCTGACGACGACCTCCTCGACCTGCCCTCGTTGCTCAACGTGGTCGACGCCGACATTCCCGCACTGCGGTTGTCATCAGGCGGTCTTGGCGCGCCGGGACGGACCATCCTTACCGTCGAGCTCCGTCACGACACCGAGGAAAGCGAGATAGCGTCAGCGGCGATGAAGTCGGTCGAACAGATGTCGATCCTGCGTCCCGGGGCAGAAATGGTGGAGCTGCGCAGCGGCGCCATCCGGTCGTTCCCGCTGCCGACCCACGCCAACGCGCAACGCTTCGAGGCGGCCTCGGCAGCGTTCGCCGAACGAAACATCGACGCCGAGATAGTCGGCGCCGGCCTGCAGTTCGGGGCCGATGCGCTGGGCGAGCAAATCATCCAAGGGCTTCGAGCCGCAGAGGTGCTGACAGCATGACGATTCTGACTCCCGACGTACTCGACGCCTTTGCCGACGAGTACTACCTCAATGCGTCCGTCAACGACGTCGACATCGAGGAGATGGGCCAGCAACGATCACTGGACCGGACCCTGCAAGCACTCCACGGTGCGCAGCGCGTTCTGGAGATGGGATACGGAACCGGAATGGTCACCGCCGAGCTGCTGTCGCGCGGTGTGGCCATCGAGGTCGTCGAGGGTTCGCCTCGCCTCGCACAGGCGGCCGCGGACAAGCACGCCGGAACCGGACTCGTATTGCACACCGCGATGTTCGAGGACTTCGTCCCCGCTGAGCCGTACGACGCGGTGCTGGCCTTGCACATAGCCGAGCACGTAGCTGACCCCGTGACGCTGTTCCGGCAGATCCGAAGCTGGCTGCGTCCAGGCGGAGCGGTCGTGGTGATGGTTCCCAATGCGCAGTCGCTGCATCGTCGGCTTGCGGTCCGAATGGGATTGCAACAGAACCTGGACGATTTGAGCGACCGCGACCGGCTCGTCGGCCACCTACGGGTATTCGACTTCGCGATGCTGACCGCAGACCTCGTCGCGGCCGGCTTCACCGTCACCGAGCAGTTCGGCTACCAGCTCAAGACAGTTCCGAATTCGATGATGCTGAACTGGCCTGACGAATTGATCGCCGCACTCATCGACATCAGCCCCGAGATCCCGCCGTCGATGCTGGCCAACATCGGTGTCCGCGCGGTAGTCAGCTGAGCTGACTGTCGTGAAGCCAGCCGAACCTGCCGAGGAAATCTCGCGCAACCGAGCGCTGTATGACGCCTTGGTACACGTGGTCGAACGCAACGCAACCGACGGCGACATCGAAGGCGTGCTGCTGTCGGCAGCGTATGCGGCAAACTTCGCGTGGAGTGCGCCGATCGGGCAGCTCAGCGACCCGCAACTGGAGGACTTGGTGGTCCGTGCGGTTCGAGGCGAGTCCGCCGCACCGACAGTCGAGGTCGACCGCGAGAACGGTCGAGTTCTCCACGTGCTCACCGAGGCTTACGCGGTTGGTGGCCATACCCGGTTCGCCCGACGCTGGATGGAGCGCGACTCACGGCAAGCTGACCTGGCACTGACCAACCAGACCGGCACGGTGCCTGCTGATCTCCTCGAGGCCGTTACCGCGGCTGGTGGGTCGGTCCACGATCTGCGGACGTCGGGCCCTGGTCTGCTGGATCGGGCGCGGGCGCTGAATCGCATCATGGACCGCGCCGACATCGCTGTCTTGCACACCCATCCTTACGACACGGTCGCGTTCGCAGCAGCGAACCTGCCGGGTGTTCGACCGCCGATCGTCCTAGAGAATCATGCCGACCACACGTACTGGCTCGGCCTCGCTGCCGCCGATGTCATCTCCGATCATCGTCGCTACGGTCAGCGGATATGCGCGCAACTGCGAGGCGTGGCCACCGACCGGCTTCGATCGTTGCCGCTGCCTGTCGATCCGGTCCCCCCGACGGCGAACAGGTCGGAACTCCGCGCTCGACTGCGGGTGCACGACAAGACCATCGTTGGTCTCTGCGTGGCCACCGCCAGCAAGATGCAGCCGATCTTCGGAACCGGCTTCGCCGACATCGTCGAGTTGCTGCTGCAGGCGGTCCCCGAACTGGTGTTGATCATTGTCGGACCGCCTTCGGAGGGCCGTTGGCAGCAACTGGAAAGCCTGTTTCCGGGCAGATTGAGCGCTGTCGGGCTGGTGTCCGACGCGAGCCCGCTCTACGCAGCCGCAGACATCTACCTGGACTCATATCCGATATCCGGCGGCACGTCCCTGCTCGAAGCCGCCGCGGCAGGGCTGCCCGTGCTGAGTCTGCAAGAGACGAGCAAGTACAGCCCGGTGTGGGCGGCCGAGGCGCCTGGCCTCGCCGACGCCAACAACAGGACGAGCACGATCGAGGATTACATCGCGCGCGTCAGGCAGCTTGCCCGATCACGTTCCTTGCGAATGCAGCGAGGACTGGCGACCCAGCGGTCCGTATTGGCCAAACACAGCGGCGCAGGGTGGGTCGACGATTTGGAGGGCGTCTATGCCCAAGCTCGCGAAGGTCGGCCGGCCTCGCTCGAGGAGCTTGCTGCCGGCCTGGCCGACCCGCAGCTTCACCGAGACCTTCTCCAGTTCGGAAAGTGGAACAACCCTCCAACGACGTTCGACACGGTGCTCCGTCCGTTCTCCTCGATGGTGAGCGACGGACTGCGGGCGCGCCTGCATGCGGCTTGGACCCGCGCCGTTTCCGGACCCACGCCGACGCTTCGACTGCGCGCCGAGGTCGGCTGGGAGTCACACCAGGCGTGGGCGCTTCGGGCGTTGGCGATGGCCGGCACGCATTCGTCGTTGGCGCTGAGCCTGCCGCCGATTGATTCCGAGGACGACGCCGCGAGTCTGGCGCGTGTCGTTGCCCTGCTGTCGGAAGTCGGCCTGACTGCCGAGACCTGCGGCGACGTTTCGATCGAGCCGGTCGAGGCCGTTATCGACGGGGCGTTGGAACTTCCTTGCACACCGGAGACCCTTGATTACGTGGCAGCAGTCCTCGAATACCTGCGTGAGGACTGGACGAGTTCATCGCAGGACGCACAGCAGCTTGTTATCTGCCGCCCTCAAATAGCGGCTCGTAAGGGGCGTTGCCGAATAGACTAGTTTCCGACTAGTCTGTTGATATGACGACTGTGGGTGCTTACGACGCCAAGACCCACCTGCCCCGACTGCTGGAGCAGGTAGAGGGTGGGGAAACGATCACGATCACCAAACACGGCCGCGAGGTTGCGCGATTGGTGCCCGTGAACAGAAGCTCCGGAACCACTGACGACGTCATCGCGGCACTGCACGCTGCGCGCAGCGGGGTACGCCGCGGCCGCAATTCAGTCCGGAAAATGATCGATGAGGGCCGCCGCTGATGTCGTTCGTAGTCGACCCCTCGGTAACCATGGCGTGGTGCTTCGAGGACGAGGCGACCGGCGATACCGATGCGGTTCTCGATCGGCTCCGCGGTGAGGAGGCGATCGTCCCGGGACTGTGGCAACTCGAGGTCGCGAACGTTTTGCTCGTCGCTGAAAGGCGAAAACGGATCACTGAGGCCCAGGCGTCCAGATTTCTCGGCCTACTCGCCGAACTGCCGATCCGCATCGACGGGTCGGCGTCCGAGATGGTCGGGATCGTCGCGGCCGGACGCCGGCACACGCTGACCGCCTACGACGCCACTTACCTCGTCCTGGCCGAACGACTTGCTGTCCCGCTGGCGACGCTCGACGACCGGCTCAAGACAGCCAGCCGAAACGCTGGCGTGGATCTACTGATCGGCACCTGACCGCCAGACGTGTGCTTCGATAGCTCAAAGGGCGTCGTGGTGGTTATTCGCACCCGATCCCGTTCCCGTCGCTGTCCAGGCCGTACGGATCGCTGCCGGTGACCGTGATAGGCCCCTGAACGTAACGCGGGCCGTTGCCCGATCCGCCGGCACAGTCGACGTCCGGCCCCGGCGGAATGCAGGGGCTGTAGCCGGGCGTGCAATTCGCGGCGCTCTGACTCGGAGCGGCGTCGCTGCTTGTGGACGGAACAGCCGCATGCACGGGGGCAGCCGGCACGCTGACAGTTCGGGTCACTGTCTGGCTCACTGTGCGTGTCGGGCCAGGCCGGATAACAGTGTGAACAACAGTTTTGGTGGCCGTTGCCGTCACTGTTGCGGCGGCGGCGTGTTGTCCGACGGTAGACGCCAGCGATGCCGAGCCGGACTGTGGTCGGTCGGCACCAGCGGTGCCCAGAGCGGCACCTACGAACAGGGCCACGACGGATGCGACCACGGCTCCAACTAGCGCTGTCCTCCGGCGAATCACCCGAAACTCGCGGCTCGCAATCGGCTGAAACGGTGGCATACCACCTGGCATCGACCACCTCGGCGACTGCCCGGACGGATCGGGCGGGTTGGGCGGGTCGGGCGGACCGTGGTGAAAGGGATCGGAAGGCATGGTTCCCCCAGACATCGCAAGTGAGCCTTCAAGGTGACCAGCCGGTCGAATAATGTCAAGGCTGCGTTAGGGATTGCGCCTCTAAGCGATGCATCCGCGCAGGCCGTCGCGAAGAGCGCGTGGCGATATGACCGCTAGGCGTCTGCCGCTGCGTCGCGTACCGTCGTCCGCGGTTGGGCATTCAGCCGGCACGGAACCAGGGACTTCGAGATGCAGGCCTTGGTGAGCTTCAGCTCATGTCCGCGCACATTCGGTGACCTCAGTATTCGAGGCTTCACCATGAAGCGTGAGTTCGTTGATCTTGAACCCCTGACCGACGACGTCGATCGGGTGGATTTCGGCTCGGACACCAACCGCATGGCGTTGGTCGTCGAGCTACCCGCACCGGTGGTCCCCCGTCGCAACGTCCCGATGCTGGTCCAGGATTCGCTGTTGGACGCGGCGGGCTACACCTACGACGCGGACCGGAAGCTGCTCAGTCATAAGCCGTTGCTCCGTGGGTGGCTGCACCTGCTCTGGTTCGAGATCTCCCTTGTGGCGGGCACCCTTCTGATCGTCTGGGCAGCGCCTGACCGTCGACTGGTCACCATCGTCTACGTGGCCAGCGTCAGCGGCCTGTTCGGGACAAGTGCGTTGTACCACCGCGGGAATTGGCGACCGCGAACCCACCGACTGCTGCAGCGCACGGACCACGCGATGATCTTCCTACTCATCGCGGGAACCGAGACGCCGATCTTCATCGTGACCATGCCAGGCCCACCCGGGCGAATCATGCTCGCCACAGTGTGGACGCTGACTGGAATCGCACTGCTGCTGCACCTGAGCTGGATGTCGGCACCAGAGGTTGTGGTCGGTTCGACGTTCGTTGCGTTGGGGTGCCTTGGTTTCGCGGCGCTGCCGGGCATCTGGATGCACGCGGGCGTGGGTGCGTTCGCGCTGGTCCTCAGCGGCGGTCTGTGCTATCTCGTCGGCGCCGTCTGCTATCACCGACGCCGGCCGGATCCGCGACCCAACGTGTTCGGCTTCCACGAGGTGTTCCACTCGTTCGTCTGTGTCGCGGCGGCTCTTCAATACGCCGCCCTTGCCTTTGCCATCCTGTAGGCAGTACACCCACTGGCGTCTCGGGTTGTCCGAACAGCCCGTCCCCCCACGATCGAGGGACGGGCGCAGCCGAACCGTTACATCGGCACCAGTTCGAAGATCTCGATGCTGAACCGGCCCTTGCCCTCGGACAGGAACGGGTGGCTCTTCACCAGATCCCGGGCGTTCTCGATGCCGTCTGCTTCGACGATCGTGTAACCGTTCAGGTCGCTCGGGCTGGCATCGGATCCGGAGTCAGCGACTGCTGAGCGAGCCCCGAAGGGTGACCCGCCGTCGACCAGCGCGGAACCGACGCTGCCCATCCACTCACCCCAGGCGCGCATCTGCTCCTCGGACTGCGCGGGCGTGAAATCCTCCATCGGCGTCGCCGGACCCCGGTAGAGATACAGAAACTTGCTCATTGCGACTCCTCTCATCCTCGAGTGGACCGCAAGACCGATCTCGCCGATCGACCTTCGGACCCCGGCACGCCCAGCGCGTGCCTACTCGATCGACGAACAGCACGCCGTGAAATCGACAGCGGCTTCTGGGCGCGCCATCGATCGAGTCATCCGCAGCGCTATTGCGACAAACCGCGGCTACCCGGCCAAGCGACGCTGGCACCGGGGCGCGACGTGCAAACGCGCGTCGATTTCCCCTTTCCTCCCCTGGCTTGTCCGCCGTCGCGGTGCCAGGCTGGCGTGCAGCCGGACGCAGTCTGGCGGCCGGCAGAGCCGGTTGGGGGTGGTTCCATGATGGACGTCATGATCAGCAACCTCGAACGGGACGGCGAGGTCCGCCCGTTCGCAGCACACGGTCGTGCGATCGTAGGAAGCGCGGGTGGCCTCTCACTGATGAGGGGAGTCTTCGAACCGGGCTGGCGCTGGTCGAACGACGTCGCACCGATCGCCGGCACGGCCAGCTGTCAGACCAGGCATTTGGGCTACGTCCTGGCGGGATCGATGCGGGTCAAGTTGGCGGACGGTACCGAGATGGACATCGCCGCGGGTGACCTGTTCGACCTGCCCGCCGGACATGATGCGTGGGTTCTTGGCGACGTGCCGTGCGAGATGGTCGACTATTCACCCGACGCGACGCGCTACGCCCGAGCGGGCGGCCTCGAACAGGCCGACGATGCGGCGATGAGCTTGGTGCGCAAGGGATATACGGCGTTCAACAACCAGGACGCGGACACGCTGCGAGGGATCTTCGCCGCCGATGTCGTGCAGCACGTGCCCGGCCACAGTTCGGTAGCGGGCACCTACAAGGGTGCGGATTCCGTACTCGGCTACTACGGCAAGCTCGCCGAGATGACCGACGGGACGTTCCGGGCCGACCTGATCGATGTGCACGGTGACGGCGCCGGTCATGTGACTGCGTTGCATCAGATCAGTGCATCCAGGCACGGCGTTCGCCGGGTCAGCCGCGGCTCCATCGTGTTCAGCTTCATCGGGGACAAGGCCACCGATCTGCTCGAACTGCATGGTGATCTACCAGGCGACGATGCGTTCCTGGCCTGAAAGCTGCCGGTGGTTCGTCATTCCTCCGGGGGTATGGCGGACCACCGCGCTCAGCTACCCGATCAGCTACCCGATCACGCTGCCAGCAAAGCCTTGCGGCAGCGGATTCCCGCGACATCACCAGACACGCTGCAGTCTCCGGCTGCGTGTGGCACGAGGATGGTGGAGCCATGGCCAAAGGTCATGGCGCCCCAGTCACCGCTGAGTTCGCCGCGCCCAGAAGTGCCGATCAGCACGCTGAAATCAGCGGTGAGGACGCCCGATGCGAGTGCCTCCGCCCGGAAGAAGTCAGCAGCTTCGGCAGGCAGCAACGAGTGCGGCGCCGGGGTGTATAACGACCTCAACCTCTCGGGCGTACATGCACGTCGATCAACACAGTCGATTGCCTGATCCATCGGCATTCCGAGCATGGCGTCTTCGCGGGTGAGGGGAAAGCCTTCCCATTCCAGTAGGACCGAGAAGTCCGTGGGTTCCTGCAGTTCGACGAGCAGCACGTCCGCCCCGATCGCGTGTGGCATGCCCGCTGGGCACAGCAAGGCATCGCCTGCAGCGACGGGAATCCGGTTGGTCGCCTCGAGCATCGCAGCGGTGTCCTGCTTCGCCACCCATTCCGACAGTTCGGTTCGGTCGATGTCACGTGCGAAGCCGAGATGGACGATGGCGTCCGGCGCTGCGTCCAGCACGATCCACGCCTCGGTCTTGCCGTACTTGCTGGCGAAATGCGCTCGGGCGAAGGAGCGGTTGGGGTGAACGTGAACCGGCAGCCGCTGCCCGGCGTCGAGCAGCTTGACCAGCAGGCCGGTGTCGGCCGCACTCGACCCGAGCCACGCTTGCGGGTCAGCCTCGATCGCGTTGGCAAGCAACGAGCCATCTTCGAGAACCGTGAGCCCGGCAGGTGCCCGACCGAACCGAGCGGTGGTGGATGCGACCCAGTCTTCGGGACGCGGCGGAAGCTCCTGGTGACGAAAGGTCGAGAGCCTGCCGGATCCGCGGTAGAACGTCTCGGGCAGGTTCGGGCTGAGCACGACAGGCTTCACTGCGGCGTCTCCAGACTGTCGGCAACTCCTTCGGGAGCGACTGGGTTCATCATGACGTGCGGCTGGTTGGGCAGACCAGTGCGAACTCAACTAGATCCGCGTCGCTGAGGTGTGGGAGCCTCGGAGCGAGACTTCGGAGGCGCCATGGAACCCAAGCAAGCCTCAGGCAACGCCGACCTGCAAGCCGCCCGTGAACGCAGGCTCTCGCTGCGAGCTGCGATGAGGGGACTGGAGGCTGCGCTCGCTGCGCCCGCGTACGGGCGGTACCCGGATTGGATACCCAGGGTCAGAGCGTCGTTGGTCAACCTAAAGGACTGCATGCGTGACCACGTCGCTGCTACGGAGGGGCCGAGCGGGTTCCACCGCGAGATCGTGACTTCGGCACCACGCCTCGTTCATGAAGTGGAGGTGTCGGTTCGCGAGCACGTCCTGATCATCGAGCTGATCGGCGAACTGCTGATCACCTCGGACTCGCCAACGACTGCGGACGAGGTCGAAGCGACGAGGGAATCCGGCACCCGACTGCTCGGCATGCTGGCCCGGCACCGTCAGCGTGGCGCAGACATGATCTTCGAGGCCTACGAAGCGGACCTCGGCGGCGAAGACTAGCGCCCCGCCCGGCCCCGCCCCGCCCGGCCCG
>DASXHV010000213.1:0-8232 GCA_036488285.1 Jatrophihabitans sp.
GTAGTCGGCGGTTCCCTTGATGCCGTCCGGGAACTTCACCGGGTCGGGAACCAGGTGCCCATCAGCGCTGCGGGCCTTTTGCAGCCAGCAGTCGTCGATGTTCACGTAGCTGTATCCGGCGTCCTTGAGCCCGGAGCTGACGAAGTAGTCCGCGGTCTGCTTGATGAGCTGCTCGTCGACGTTGCAGCCGAAGGCGTTCCAGTCGTTGAAGCCCATCGGCGGCGTCTTGGCCAGGCCGTTGGCGACGGCGGCGGCCGGAGCCGGCACCGCGGCCTGAACGGCGGCCATGGCAGCAACTGCTCCGGCCACCAGCAGCCCGCTCGTCAACGCTGCGCAGAATCGTCTGCCGCGCGGGGTGGGGATCATGTTCATAATTCAGTTCCTCCGGGCCACGATCAATCACGATTCACCATTTCCACACAGATATCTACGCCGAAATGTCGTGTGCTTCAAGACTTGGCATACAAGTGATCGAATATGGTCGATTAGCCAGGCGATGTTCGGTTCGTCCGGAGAGCCTTGCGGCCCAGCACCCAGCTCCCGGCGCTCTGCCCGTGCTCTGCCCATTCGCCGCTGACGACGGGCGCTGACGACGGGCGCTGAGCGGGGCGCTACCGCTTGGCGATCAGCGGCAGCAGACTCTTGCCGGTCGGGCCGACCTGGATGTCGGTGCCCATCGTCGGGCATACGCCGCAGTCGAAGCATGGCGTCCACCGGCAGTCATCTTGCTCGTAGCCGGTCAACGAGTCCTGCCAGTCGTCCCAGAGCCATTGCTTGTCCAGGCCGGAGTCCAGGTGATCCCAGGGCAGCACCTCGTCGGCGTACCGTTCCCGGGTCGTGAAGAACGCGACGTCCACCGACTGATCCGCGAACACCGTCGCGGCCGCGTTTATCCAGCGTTCGTAAGAGAAATGTTCACTCCAGCCATCGAAGCGGCCGCCGTCGCGCCAGACCCGTTCGATCACCGCGCCGACCCGCCGGTCACCGCGGGACAGCAATCCCTCGATCAGCGAGGGCTGCCCGTCGTGGTATCGCATCCCGATGTTGCGGCCGAGCGATCGATCGGAATTGATCGCCTCGCGCAGCTTGCGCAGCCGGTTGTCGACGACTTCCGGCGATGCCTGCGCCGCCCACTGGAACGGGGTGTGCGGCTTGGGCACGAAACCGCCGATCGACACCGTCGCGCGGATATCGCGAGTTCCGGTGGCCGACCGGCCGGCTCGGATGACGTCCTGGGCCATCGTTGCGATCTCGAGGACGTCATCGTCGGTCTCGGTGGGCAGGCCACACATGAAGTAGAGCTTCACCTGCCGCCAGCCCTGCGAGTACGCCGCGGTCACGGTGTTGATCAGATCTTCGTGGCTGACCATCTTGTTGATCACCCGGCGCAACCGTTCCGAACCACCCTCCGGGGCAAAGGTCAAACCGGATCGGCGGCCGTTGCGGGAGAACTCGTTGGCCAGGTCGATGTTGAACGCGTCGACACGGGTCGACGGCAACGACAGCGACACGCGCGATTCCTCGTAACGGTCGGCCAACTGCTTGGCCATCGGTGCGATCTCGGAGTGGTCGGCCGAGGACAGCGACAGCAGGCCGACCTCTTCGAAACCTGTCGCAGCAAGGCCCTGCTCGACCATCTTGCCGACGCCTTCGATGGAGCGTTCTCGCACCGGACGGGTGATCATGCCGGCCTGACAGAACCGGCATCCTCGCGTGCAACCACGGAAGATCTCTACCGACATCCGCTCGTGCACCGATTCGGCCAGCGGCACCAAAGGCGTTTTCGGATAAGGCCATTCATCCAGATCCATCACCGTGTGCTTGCTGACCCGCTCGGGCACTCGAGCACGGTTGGGCGTCACCGAGTCCAACTGACCGGCGTTCGGTCCGTCGGCGTGATAGCTGACGTCATAGAACCGTGGCACGTACACGCCGCCGGTTTCGGCCAGCCTGGTCAACAACTCGTCACGGCCACCGGGCGAGCCCTCAGCCTTGTGTGCGGCGATCACATCGGAGATTGCGCCGACCACCTGCTCGCCGTCACCGAGTACCGCGGCGTCGATGAAGTCCGCGATCGGTTCTGGGTTGAATGCCGCATGGCCGCCGCCCAGCACGATCGGGTGCGACTCGTCGCGGTCGCACGCATGCAGCGGGATGCCGGCAAGATCGAGCGCGGTGAGCATGTTGGTATAGCCCAGTTCGGTGGCGAAGGAGATGCCCAGCACGTCGAATGCGCCCACCGGACGGTGCGAGTCGACGGTGAACTGGCTGACGCCGTGCTCGCGCATCAGTGCCTCGAGGTCCGGCCAGACCGAGTAGGTCCGTTCGGCCAGGGCGTCGGGTCGCTCGTTGATGACCTCGTACAGGATCTGAACACCCTGATTGGGCAGGCCGACCTCATAGGCGTCGGGATACATCAGGGCCCACCGGACGCTCGCGGCGTCCCAGTCCTTGGCCCGGGCGTTCAATTCACCGCCGACGTACTGGATCGGCTTGCTGACCTTGGTCAGCAGCGGTTCCAGGCGGTCGAACAGGGAATCTGCGCTCGCGGTACTCACGGGGTTTCATGCTACGGGCCTTACAGGTGCCCCGGATCCCAGCCGATCCGAGCTAGCCGCGGGTACGCCGATGAATCGCCTGCAGCAGGCCGATCGCCAGGCCTTGGGCGAACATCGACGACCCGCCGTAGGACACGAATGGCAACGGCAGCCCGGTAACTGGCGTCAGACCCAGGTTCATGCCGATGTTCTGAAAGGTCTGAAACCCGATCCAGCAGACGATTCCGGCCGCGATCAACCGCGAGACACCGGTGGCAGCCATCGCGATCCGCAGACCGCGCCACAGCACGATGCAGAACAGGCCGACGATGGCGGCCGAGCCGATGAAGCCGAGTTCCTCGCCGGCAACGGAAAACACGAAGTCGGTCTGCTGCTCCGGGACGAAGGCACCGCCGGTCTGCGCGCCATGGAACAAGCCCTGCCCGAAGAACCCACCGTGCGCGATCGCGATGTGCGCCTGGTTGATGTTGTACGCCACGCCCTGCGGATCCTTGCCCGGATGGGCGAACGCGGTGAAGCGTGCGAGTTGGTAATGGGCCAACATCCCGGCCTTGATCGCCAGAACGGCCCCGCAGGCACCGACAATCACCAGCGCAAGGATCCAACGCGCTCGGACGCCGGCGGTGAGGAACACTCCGAACGTCGCAGCGACAACGACCAACGCCGAGCCAAGATCAGGCTGCAGCATGATCAGTGCGAGGGGCACCGCAGCCAACCCCAACGCGATGGCCATGTCGGTCATCGTCGGCGCGCTGCCTGGTGGCCGCCGCATCGAGCGCTGACCGAACACCACAGCCAGCGCCGCGATCAGCCCGAGCTTGGCGAACTCGGCCGGCTGGATCTCGAATCCGCCACCTATCACGATCCAGGCATGTGCTCCGTTGATCGTCGAGCCGATCACGAACACGGCAAGCAGTCCGAGCAGGCTCGCCACGTACAGCAGCGGCCCGATCAAGTGAAGCAATCGCGAATCGATCCGCGCCGCCAGGAACAGCAGAACCGCGCCCAGCGCGGTGTTGAGCAGATGCTTGGCCAGGTACGTCTGCGGGTTGCCGCCGCTGTCCAGCAGCCGGGTTCGGGTGGCCGACCAGACCAGCATCGCACCGATCAGGCACAGCAGCAGCACCGCGCCGAGCAGCACCAGGTCGTAGCCGCGTAGCCGCCTCGAGTCGACCACCGACCTCACAGGTGACCTGGGTGCCACCATCAGGGTCGTCATCGTCGGCGTCCGCTCGGTGTCGGGGTCGGTGTCGGTGTGTTGATGGGGTCGAGGTTGCTCGCCACGTTGCTCTTCGTCGGTCCCTTGGGTGTCGAGACTGCAGGGCCAGCCGAGATGCTGCCTGGCTGTGTACTGGTCTGCACGCGTGGCGCGATCCTCGGCAGCGTGGTCGCCGGCTTCGAGCCTTTCAGGACGGCCGGCTGATTGACCCCGAGCAAGCCGTTGTAGACGTTGCGCACCATCGGTGCGGCGGCCGAGGAACCGAGGCCGGCCTGCTCGACCATCCCCACCACTACGAACTTCGCGCTGCCCACCTTCGCACCGGGTTGGACCGGCCCCCAGGAGGCGAACCACGACGTGTCCTTCTTGCCGTATACCTCGGCGGTTCCGGTCTTGCCCCCGATCATCGTCTTGATCGGCGAACCGTCGAAGGCCAGTGCACCCGAGACCGAGTGGCTGTCCTCGAAGTGCAGCGAGTCTCCGAAGAAGTTCAACGTGCTGCTGGCCACCGGAACCTTGCGGACGACCTTCGGTGAGATGGTCTTGACGACCTTGCCAGCCGCGTTCACCACGCCCCAGCCCAGCGTCGGGGCGAACAACGTGCCGCCGTTGACCATTGCCGAGTACGCGGTCGCCAACTGCAACGGCGAGACGGTGGTGTCGCCCTGTCCGATCGCGGTGTCGGCGTTGTTGCCTGCGAAGAACCGCCAGCCGTCGGTGCAGTTCTCCGACGCGAGCTGGGTGAGGTAGGCGCGAGTGGTGGGGTTTGTCTGCTCGGGGTAACCCTTCTTGGCCGCAGCGCAGTAATCGGCTTTGTTCGCCTTCCAGTTCGCCATCCGGCCCTCTCGGCTGGCGATGGAGCCGCTGGCCTGCTCGTCGGCCGGCAGGTCAACGCCCGGCGCTGAGGACACCCCGAAAGCACGCGCCATCGCCTGCAGATGCTCCAGAGGCTTCTTGCCCGCGTCCACCCTGGCCTGGTCACTCTGCCACTCGGCGACGGCCGGCGCGTAGAAGAACGTGTCGCAGGAGACCTGTAGCGCGAACTTCAGGCTGATCGGTCCGCCGAAGGATTCGGAGTCGAAGTTCGTCTTGGTTCGGCCGTCGACGTTCAGCGAGCCGGGGCACGGATAGCTGTCGGTGGTGTTGATCGCTCCGGTCCCGATGTCGTCGCTGGTGGTGATCAGCTTGAACGTCGAACCTGGCGCGTAGGCACCGGCGATGGCGCGTCCGACCAGCGGATCGTTGGCCGCAGGCGAGGTCAGCTTGGCATAGTTGGCGACCGAGATTCCCCCGACGAACTCGGACCGATCGTAGGTCGGGTAGCTGGCCGCGGCGACTATTCGGCCGGTGTGCGGATCCATCACCACGACCGCGCCGGACGGCGCGGGGTTGCCGGCCTTGCGAGAGGCCTGGATCTGATCTGCCAGCGACTTCTCCGCCAGCGCCTGCACCTTCCCGTCGATGCTGGTGACCAACGTGTCGCCCTGCTGTGCGGCCACCGACTTGCCCTGGCCCACCGAGTCGCCCTGCGGGTTCAGCCTGACCGAGTCGGTGCCGTCGATTCCGCGCAGGATCGAATCGTAGGACTGCTCGAGGCCGCTGCGTCCGATCGTGTCGGCATCGACCAGGCTCTTGTTCGTCTTCTGGTCATCGGCCGACACAGCACCGGTGTAGCCGAGCAGGTGTGCGGCCAGCGTGCCGCCCGGGTAATCCAGCACGGTTTGGGTCTGGACCTGCACACCGGGAAACTGCTCGGCGTGTTCAGAGATCGCGAGCACGACGGCAGCATCGATGTTGGATGCGACCGGCACCGGCTGGTATGGCTGTCCGGTCCAGCACGGTGCCGGCACGTGGATGCCGCACGGCGTGATCTCGCGGCGCAGGTCCGCTGCGTTGCCGCCGAGCACCGCGGCAAGCCGCTGGAGAACCCCAACTCCCTTGTCCTGCTGGGCATCCAGCGCCGAGCGATCCACAGTCAGCACATGGGTGGTCTTGTTGCCCACCAGCACCCGCCCGGTGGAGTCGACGATCTCACCACGCGGCGCCGGAACGTCGATGGTGCCCTGATGGGTCAGACCGGCCGACTGCATCGGCTTGTTCTGATCGATCACCTGAACGAAGGCAAGCCGCGCAAGCAGAGTCAGCATCAGCGAGGCCATCAGCAGCCGCAGCACGGTGACCCGAACCCGATGCGAGGAGCTAGGCAGCATCGCGGCTCCGCCCGATGACATCGACCGCGATCCGTTCGTTACGGATCATCGTCACCCCGGGTCGCGGCGATCGGACGCCCTGGATGCGCAGCACAGCGCGCACCAGGGGAACAACCGCAAGGCCGAGCAGCGCGTCCAACAATCCGATCGGCACCACATCGTGCAACACCGACAGTGCGGTGGCTCCGTGCGAACCGAGTACCGCCAGCAGCAGGCCCGTCCAGATCGAGCTCAGCGCTGCCAGTACTGCGGCCAGCGCTGCGACGCCACGCACCCCGAACCGGCGTTGGGTGACGATGCCGCCGAGTTTGCCGGCCAACAGGCCCGCGGCGAGCCACCCGAGCGCCTGCACACCGGCAGGGTGATCAGAGCCCAGGTCGGCGAGCAGGCCGGTACCGAATCCAAGACCCAGGCCGGCTCCGGGGCCGGCGTACAAGGCCACCACGATGATCATCAGCGCCGGAAGCGACACCGGCACCGGGAACGTGAGCGGCCCGATCAGGCTGGCCTGCACCAGCAGCACGGTCAACACGCCGGCAAACGCAGCTGCGATCTTCGACGCGGTCACCGGGCGCTCCGATGCTCGCTCATCGATCGCTGCCCGGGCCGATGGCCGTGCGGGCGCTGCCGCGCGACGAGCTGAGTACGATCCCGATCAGATCGAGGCTGGTCTGGCCGGCGCTCGGTCGCACCGCCAGCCGGAGGCTGCCGTTTCCGGTGGTGGTCACCGAAGCAACCGTGCCCACCGCGATACCGCTGACGAACGTGGTGTCCCCGACCGGCCCGGTCACCAGCTGATCGCCGACCTTGACCGAGGCGTTGTCACCGAGCGATGCGGCCGACAGACCGGCGGACCCGAGACCGTTGGCCAGCAGCAGGTCCCCCGACCGAGTGTCACGAACGCCTACCCCGGACGTCGGATCGGCGGCCAGCAGGATCACCGACGTGGTTGGGTACACCGCCACCACCCGGCCAACCAGGCCGACGCCGTCGGTCACGGTCTGGCCGACGAGCACGTGCTCGCGGCTACCGACGTCAACGGTCACCGTCCACTGAAAGCCCGAGCCAGGTCCGGTCGCGACCACCCGGGCAGGCATCGTGTTGAGACCGGCCGTTGCGGCCTGCAGTTGCAATTTCTTCAACTGACTTGCGGTACCCGCATCGGCCGTGGCGGCAGCCAGTTGCCGACGCAGGTCGGCGTTGTCCGATTGCAGCCGGGCGATGTCGGCTCGGTTGCGTCCCACATCGGGCACGCCTTGGATGAATCGACGAGTCGGGCCCATCACGCCGTCGGTACCGCGATACAAGGATCCGAGCGCACCGGTGACCCCACCGCGCGCACCGCGCAGCGAACCGCCGGCGAAGTCGAGACTGATGAACAGCAACGCGATGACCGCCAGCACGATCGCCGCGGTGCGCTGCCGGCGGGTGAGCGTTCGCATCGAGTGTGCCGCCCCCGGCTAGCGTCGACTGGAGTCGACGACGACCTTGTGCAGGGACTCGAACTGCTCGACGACGGTGGCTGTTCCGAGCACGACGGAATCCAGCGGACGTTCGGCGACCAGAACCGGAATGCCGATCTCGTGTTGCAACCTGGCATCGAGGCCACGCAGCAGGGCCCCTCCGCCGGTGAGCACGATCCCGCGGCTCACCAGGTCGCCGGCCAGTTCCGGCGGGCAGCGATCCAGCGTGGCCCGGACCGCGCCGACGATCCGGTTAAGGGCCGCACCCATGGCGCGACGCAGTTCGTCGGCCGAAACGGTGATGTTGCGGGGCAGGCCGCTGAAGATGTCCCGGCCGCGGATCTCGGCTCGTACCGGACCGGCGATCGGGAACGCCGAGCCGATCGAGATCTTGAGCTCCTCGGCGGTGCGCTCCCCGATCAGCATCGAGAATTCCGCGCGGACGTGCTCCACGATTGCGCGGTCGAGGGCGTCGCCGGCAACCCGCAAGCTGGTGCTGGACACGATGCCGGCCAACGCGATTACTGCCACCTCGGTTGTTCCGCCGCCGATGTCGACGATCATCGATCCGCACGCCTGGCTGACCGGCAGCCCGGCCCCGATCGCGGCTGCCATCGGCTCGGAGATGATGTGCACCCGGCGAGCGCCGGCCGCATACGTCGACTCGCTGACCGCGCGCTGCTCGACCGAGGTGATGCCACTCGGCACGCACACCACGATTCGAGGGCCGGCGAAGGCACGCCGGCCGATGACCTTGCGGACGAAGTACCGCAGCATCTCCG
>DASXHV010000223.1:0-30877 GCA_036488285.1 Jatrophihabitans sp.
AGGCGTTTCAACAATTCGGAGGATGTCCGCGTCATGCTGCACGCCCCAACCGCTCGCCGAGGATGCCGGTCGGGCGGAACATCAGCACCAGGACCAGAACCACGAAGGCCACCACGTCAGTCCACTTGATGCCGATCCACGGCGAGCTGACCCAGGGTGCGGTCGGCACCAGGTTCTCGACGATGCCCAGCAGCAGGCCCCCGATCATGGCGCCGCGGATGTTGCCGATACCACCGAGCACCGCTGCGGCGAATGCCTTGACGCCTGGCAGGAAACCCATGGTGTTACCGAAGCTGAAAGTCATCCCGAACAGGAAACCGGCAGCGCCACCGAGCAAGCCGCCGATGATGAAAGTGCGGGAGATGGTCTTGTCGATGTCGATACCCATCAGTGCTGCTGTCGGAGCATCTTCGGAGACGGCCCTGATGCTGCGGCCGAGTTTGGTCTGCGACACCAGGCGATCCAGGAAGATCATCATCGTGATCGCCGACACCACGATCACTACCTGCAGCACTCGCACTTCGGCGCCGAACAGGTGGAAGAGCACTGCGTTCTGGTCCCAGAACGCCGGGAACGAGTTCGAGGTCAATCGTCCGAACAACTTGCCCGCCAACTGCGAGAGGAAGAAGGACGCACCGATCGCGCTGATCAGGAACGCCAGCTTCGGCGCTCCCCGTTTTCGCAACGGTCGATAGGCGACGCGTTCCAGTCCCCACGCGATCGCGGCAGCGGTTATTGCGCCGGACAGCAAGCCCGCGATCAGGATGAACGGCACGGCCCACCCTGGGGTCGCCTTGCCGTCACCGACGATCAGGTGGACGACGGCATAACTGCCGAACGCCCCGGACATGAACACCTCGCTGTGCGCGAAGTTGATGAGTTGCAGAACGCCGTAGACCAGCGTGTAGCCCAATGCGATAAGGGCGTACATCGAGCCACGAGTAATACCGGCCACGAGATAGTTCATGAAATCGGTCATCGACAGTTACCTTCCGAGATCCCCAAGACGCCACAACATCTGGTCGCGTTCAGGGGCGCTACCGTCCGGCTGCCCGGAGGGTAGCGCCCCTGTTCGCAATGATGTTCCCGCTTGACCGACTAGCTCTGCTTCAGGATGTCGCCCACCTCGATGATCTTGCCGTCCTTCTGCGTGTACAGGTTCACCGTCGCCTGCGCGACCTCACCGTTGGGCTGGAACTTCACCTCGGTGGTGATTCCCTTGTAGTCGAGGGCGTTGATCGCGTCCTCGACCGTTTGCCGGGTCGGAGTGCCCTTGGCTGCCGCGGCCTGGATGGCCGAGATCATCGCGTTGGTTGCGTCGTAGGCCTCAGGCGAGTAAGTCGACGGCGGGGTGTTGAACATCTTGGTGTACGCCGCGTTGAACGCCTGCGCTTCGGGCGCCGTGGTGGCGTCCTGGCAACCACAGGAGAAGTACCAGCCGTTACCGGCGGCACCTGAACCGGACGTGAACACCGAGGACTTTCCACCGTTACCGGTGATCCGGGCGCCCTTGTATCCGGCTGCGGTCAGAGCCTTTGCGAACAACGCAGCCTGCGCGTCGTAACCGCCGTAGAACATTGCGTCGGTGCCACTGCCCGCGACTGCCTGCGCGATAGCGCCGTAGTCCTGAGTGTTCTGCGCGACGGACTGCCGTTGCACGGCGATGCCGGCCTTCTTCAACGCGCCCGCGACCACATCCGCAACGCCCTTGCCGTAAACGGTGGTGTCATCGACGACGAAGACCTTTTTGAACTTCTTGGCCATCCACTGTGATGCCTGGGCGCCCTCTACGCCGTCGGTCGGAACGACCCGGTGGAAGGTCGTGAAGCCCGATGACGTAAGGGTGGCGTTGGTCGCCGACGGACTGATCAGACCCATGTTCGCCGCAGCGTAGGTCTTACCGGTTGCCGACGTCGGGCCGGAGAAGATCGGCCCGACAACGCCGAGGACTGCGGTGTCTTGAATCAAAGCCGCGGCGGCGGCGGGAGCCTTGTCCGCGGTGCCACCATCATCGGACTTCAGAACCTCGAGCTTGAAGCCGAGATTGCCCTTCGCGTTAGCCTCGCTGACGGCCAGCTGGACGGAGTTGATCTCGTTGATGCCCAGCTGCTGGTTGTCCCCGGACAATGCGCCCTGGAAACCGATCTTGTAGGTCTTGCCACTGTTACTTCCTCCTGAGTTGCCGCCACCATTCAGGCCGCTACCGGAGTTCTTCTTCGAGTTCGAGCAGGCGCTCAGCGCAAGTACGCCGACAACGCCTATTACGGCGATCTTCGCCAGGGAACGAGTCCGCACTGACGTGTCCTCCCTTTTCGTCGGCTCTCATCGCTGAGGCGCCGAGTGATGCTTTTGAGTTTGCGAAGCCAGCGTTGACGTGCGAACGCCAGGCCGTAACGGCTCCGTGAGCGTGCACGCTAGCGCGCCGAACGGCAGCATGGGAATGAACCCGTCAGCTTCGGGCGGGTCGTAACCAAATCGCATCCGACGCGGGGGTAGCTGTAACACGAGCGTCCGAAATCGGTGGATCGTTCTCTGTTGCTGGCCCCGGCAGGGGGATGCCGGTGACGCGCCGATGCCTTTCAGTGCTGTCCGGATTCGGTGAGAACGAGCTCAGCCACCGCGCGCATCGTGGTGCGTTTGTCCATTGCGGCACGCTGTATCCAGCGGAATGCATCAGGCTCGGAAAGCCGATGCTCGGCCATCAGGACACCCTTGGCGCGCTCGATGAGCTTGCGCGCCTCGAGTCGGTCCTGCAGGCTCTCGACCTCTGCCTCCAACGCGCGGATCTGCGCGAACCGGCTGGTGGCCATTTCTATTGCCGGAAGCAGCTCTCGCTTCTGGAACGGTTTGGTCAGGTACGCCATGGCACCGGCGTCGCCGGCTCGCTCGACCAGGTCTCGTTGGCTGAATGCCGTGAGGATGACGACCGGCGCAATCCGCGCCTTGGTGATCTCCCCCGCCGCGGTGATGCCGTCCATCTTGGGCATCTTCACATCACAGATGACGACATCGGGTTTCAGGTCGATGGCCATCTCGACGGCCTTTTCGCCGTCCGGCGCCTCCCCGACCACATCGAAGCCTTCCTCGACCAGCATCTCGCGCAGATCCAGCCGGATCAGTGCCTCGTCTTCAGCGATCAGAACCCGACGTGGCGCGGTGTTCTGACCATTTGACGACCCCTGCTCGACCACGTGACTCACTACCTTCGGCTCATGACTTCGGCGCCGGTGCCCCTTCGGACCGGTGCGCGAGGCCAGAGCCTATCGGGCTAGACTCTCCGACGGTCCAAGCCCCTGTATCCCAACGGCAGAGGAAGCGGATTCAAAATCCGTCCAGTGTGGGTTCGAATCCCACCGGGGGCACCAGAGGGGGCACCAGAAGTGCCAGACCGGTCAGTAGCCGCCGTAGCCGCCACCACCACCGCCTGCTGAGCTCGATGCGGGCGCCGGGGCGCTGGTGATCGGCGCGCCGGCGTTGGACAGCACCCACCACAACCCGCCGGACAGGTTCTTGCCCTGTCCCGAGGCCATGCCGGGAGCGCTGTCGCCGACGTAGGTGTAGACCGGGAAGCCGGCGACGGTGAGCTGCTTCGTCCCGTCCGAGCGCGTCAAGCTTCCGATCGCGGCGTTGACGCCGGCGACCGATGAGGGGACGGCCGCGGGTGCGGACACCGCGGGCCAATACTTCAGGCACGCTGCGTCGCAATTGGACTTACCGGCCGAGTCGGGCGCGAACCGGTACAGGGTCTTACCGGAATTGTCGGTGAGAATGGTGCCCAACGACGTACTCACAGTGCCGAGCGCTCCGTTGATCGAAGGCTTCGGAGCGGCGGCCGGCGTGGATTTGGACGAGGAGCTGCACCCGGCGAGCAGGAGCGTTGCTGCGGCCGCCACGGAGACGGTTTTGATGAGCATGGTTACCTCCAAAGGGATTAGTCCCAGGGATACGCAGCGAGACCCCGTTGGGTTCAATGGCTGCGGCGCCTACTGCGAGCGGGCTGCGCGCGCCGGACTAGGTTCGGCGAGGTGAACGCACATATGACGTCTGACGAATTCCGCCGGCACGGCCGCGAGGTGATCGACTGGATCGCTGACTACTACGAGCGCATCGAGTCATTCCCGGTCCTGTCGCAGGCAGTGCCCGGGCAGGTCCGGGCCGGCCTGCCCGCGGACCCGCCCGCCCGCGCCGAGGGTTTCGACGGCGTGCTCGACGACCTGGATCGGGTGATCCTTCCGGGCATCACACATTGGCAGCACCCGTCGTTCTTCGCGTTCTTTCCGGCCAATGCCTCCGGACCGGCAATTCTTGGCGACCTGCTTGCCTCGGGTCTGGGCGTGCAAGGCATGTTGTGGGCAACCTCCCCCGCCGCGACCGAGCTCGAGACGCACGTCCTCGATTGGCTAGCGACCTTGCTCGGGTTGCCAGAGTCATTTCAATCCCAGTCGGCCGGCGGCGGCGTGATTCAGCACAGCGCCTCCGATGCGGCACTGGTCGCGCTGCTGGCTGCGCTGCACCGGGTCAGTGGCGGGCGCACCGAAACCGAGGGTGTCGGCGCCGGGCGATTCACCGTCTACACGTCATCGCAGACCCACTCTTCCGTCGAGAAGGCCTGCCGGGTGGCCGGGCTCGGATCGCACGCGTTGCGCAAGCTCGAGGTTGATCCGGACACCCAAGCGGCGCTACCGGGACGGCTTGCCGAATTGCTCGCTGCCGACGTTGCCGCCGGTTACACGCCGGCTCTGGTGGTGGCCTCGGTCGGTGCGACCGGGACCGGCGCGCTGGACGACGTCGCGGCCTTGGCTGAGCTGGCCCACTCCCATGGCGCATGGCTGCATGTCGACGCAGCGTGGGCCGGCGTCGCGGCCGTCTGCGACGAGCTGCGCTGGATCAACGCCGGCGCCGAACAGGCCGACTCCTACTGCACGAACCCGCACAAGTGGCTGCTCACGAACTTCGACTGCGACGCGTTCTGGGTGGCCGATCGGGCTGCATTGGTCGGCGCCTTGTCGATCCTGCCGGAATACTTGCGTAACGACGCAACCGAGTCCGGTGCGGTGATCGATTACCGGGACTGGCAGGTCCCACTTGGTCGTCGCTTCCGTGCTCTGAAGTTGTGGACCGTGCTGCGCTGGTACGGCGCAGAGGGCCTGCAGGCACACATTCGCAAGCATGTCGGGCTGGCTGCGGAATTCGCCTCGTGGGTTGCCGCCGATGACCGCTTCGAGCTGGTGGCACCGCACCCGCTGTCGCTGGTGACCTTCCGGCTGCGTGCCGGCGATGCTGCTACCAAATCGGCAATGGATGCCATCAACGCCTCCGGCAGCGCGTATCTGACGCACACCCTCGTGAACGGGCAGGTGGCCATCCGGATGTCGATCGGGTCCGTTCTGACTGAGCGCCAGCACGTCGAATCGGTCTGGAACGCCCTTACCCAGCAGGCAGATCTGCTGGTCGACGCCGCCGGTTCGTTCGGCTGAGACTTGCCCGACCTCGCGGCATTACTCGCAGCATTAGCTGCTGACCGGCAGCTTCAACGCTCGGATGGCCAGTTCGCTGTGCAGCAGGACGCCATCGACGAGGACCGCGTCGTCGAAGCGCGCCAGTGGGCTGTGGTTGGTCGGCGCATTGTCGACGTCGGCCGTGGTACAGGCGCCCAGGAACAGATAGCAGCCAGGGACCTCGTCCAGCACCCGTGAGAAGTCCTCGGACCCGGCGTCCGGAAACGGCATCGGAGCCAGCCGCTCGGCACCGAACACATCTACGATTACCCTTTGCGCAAAGGCGGTTTCGGCCGGTGCGTTGATCGTGGCCGGATATTCCAGCTCGTAACGCACATCAGCGGTGAGCCCGTAAGCCTCCGCGATGCCCCGACAGAGCCGTGGCAGTTCCTCGGCCAGTCGTTGCGAGGTCGCGGCGGAGAAGGACCGCACCGTTGCCTCGAACGTCGCATTCGCAGGGATGATGTTGCGTCTCGTACCAGCGTGGAAAGTCCCGACGGTGATGACTGCCGGATCAAAGATGTCGATGCGTCGGGTCAGCCAGGTCTGCAGTGCGGTCACGATCTCGGCCGCCACTGCGATCGGGTCCTTGGATGAGTCCGGGATCGAACCGTGCCCCCCATTGCCCTGGATCTTCACCGGGCTGGAACATGAACACGACGTCGCCGTCGAGGTGATCTCGATTGGCCGAGAGCAGCCGAGCGGCGCCCACCAGCATCGCCGTATGCAGGTCGTGCCCGCAGGCATGCATAACACCGTCGATCTCACTGCTGAAGTCCTCGCCGGATTCCTCGGTGACCGGCAGCGCGTCCATGTCGCCGCGCAGCAGCACCGCTCGACCACCCTCGCCACCAGCCGCCCCTACCCCGCGAAGCACCGCAGTGACCGAGCTGACCTCGCGTCCGGTCGAGATTTCCAGCCCGAGGCCGTCCAGCTCGGCGAGCACCGTGGCCTGCGTCTCGGGCAACTGCAAGCCGATCTCCGGGCGTCGATGCAGCCGGTGCCGCAGATCGGTCACATAGCCCCGCAGGTCCTCCGCGGCGTCGCGAAGCAACTCAGCCATACAGTTTCTCCAGTGCGCTCACCACTCGTGCGACATCGGCCACCACGATCTGTTCGGGCAACGGCGGCAAGATGTCCAGCCAGGTGGGAAGCTGGGATCCCCGCAACTGGAGCAGTCCCACTGGCCGCGCGATGAACCACCAGTGCAGATGCGCGCCACCGTCGCCCCAGCGGTTGATGTGGACGCGGCCCACGCCGTCCAGGCCGGTGCTGATCGCCTTCTCCACCGCGATCATCAGCGGGCCGAGTTCGGCGACCCGGTCGGCGGGCAGGTCAGCCAGATCGGCATGCTCGCGGGGCGTGAGCATGAAGGCGTGCACGCCCATCGGCTCGGCGGCGTTGATGCTCGACAGTCGCCAGCCGGCGCTCGTCCACGCGAAATCGCTGTCCGGGCGCCCGCACGACGCACAGTCCGCGGCGCTCTCGCCGTGTCGTGCGGGTTCGGGCAGCACCGGATCGTCGAAGGCAACCACGGCGACGTCCGGTTCGAAGGGGAAGATGCTGCCGAGCACCTCCGCACTGGGCGCAGGCAGCCTGCCGTCCCGCTCGCCGGCCCGGATCGCAGCCAACACCGCCGCGGTGTAGCGGGGAACCGGCGGTTGACCGGCGCTCATCTCGTCATGCCCGAGCGCGCGCCGCTCCTGGCCCGGCAGGGCTCAGGCATTGGGCAGTCGGATCAGGCCCTCTTGAGCGACGCTGACCACATGCCGGCCGTCCCGGGTGAAGAACCGCCCGGTCGCCAGCCCGCGGCCACCGGACGCCGACGGCGACTCCGAGCTGTACAGGAACCACTCATCGGCACGGAACTGGCGGTGAAACCACATCGCGTGATCCAACGACGCCATCGAAATCGGGTCCAGCCTGGCAGCGAGGCCATGATGAATGAGCACCGAATCCAACAGGTTCAGGTCTGAGGCGAAGGTTACCGCGCAAACGTGCACCAGCGGATCGTCGGGCAGGATGCCGTCGGTACGCAGCCAGATCCGATGCGGTTGATTCTCCCGCGGACCGAGACCGCGCTGGACCCACGGCGGATCGTCGACGTAGCGCACATCAAAGGCCTGCGGGATGAGGCGTGCGATCTGCTCCAGCTCGTCGTAACCCTGGTAACGCTCGGCCAGTGTGGGCAGCGATTCCGGGTCGGGTACGTCCGGCATCGGTTCCTGATGATCGATGCCGCCCTGGGCCAGTTGGAAGGACGCCGACAACGTGAAGATCGGCTTGCCATGCTGAACGGCCACCACCCGACGCACCGAGAACGAGCTACCGTCCCGGATCCGATCGACGGTGTAGATGATCGGCACCTCCGGGTCACCGGCGCGGATGAAGTAGGAATGCAGCGAGTGCACGTGCCGATCGGCGTCCACCGTGCGTCCGGCCGCAACCAACGCCTGACCGGCGACCTGACCGCCGAAGACCCGCTGCAGCGAGATCTTCGGGCTGGTGCCGCGGAAGATGTCCTGCTCGATCGGCTCGAGATCCAGCAACGCCACCAGCCCGTCCACGACGACCTGGCCGCTCGGCGCCGAGATGTTCGCGTTGACTTCAGCCTCAGCGGTCACGTTGCAGGACGCCTCCAATGTGATGCACCCGGATCGTGTTCGTGCTGCCCGGCGTGGACGGGGGTGTGCCAGCGACGATAACCACCAAGTCGTCGGGGCGACATACCCGCTGGTTGACCAGGGCCGAATCGACCTGCCGGACCATCTCGTCAGTGGTCTGCACGGTCCACACCTTGTGCGCGGTCACGCCCCAGGACAACGCGAGCTGGCGCTGCACCGTCTCCTCCGGCGTGAACGCCAGCACGGTCGGATGCGCGTGCAGCCGGGCCAGCCGGCGCGCGGTGTCACCGCTCTGGGTGAACGCCACCAGTGCCTTGGCACCCAGCGAATCCCCGATCTCCTTGGCGGCCTTGGCAATCACGCCACCGGGCGTGCGCGGGCTGTGCAGCAGCGGCGAGACGTCCACGGTGGACTGCTCCACCGAGCGGATGATGCGGTCCATGGTCGCCACGGCCTGCACGGGGTAAGTGCCGACGCTGGTCTCGCCCGACAGCATCACCGCGTCCGCGCCATCGAGTACCGCGTTCGCGACGTCGGAAGCTTCCGCCCTGGTCGGACGCGAGTGGGTGATCATCGATTCCAGCATCTGGGTCGCCACAATCACCGGCTTGGCGTTGTCCCGGCAGATCGCGATGGCGCGCTTCTGCACCATCGGGACGTGCTCCAGCGGTAGCTCCACGCCCAGGTCGCCGCGGGCGACCATGATGCCGTCGAAGGCCAGCGCGATGTCGACGAGACGCTCCACCGCTTCGGGTTTCTCCACCTTGGCGATCACCGGGCGGCGCACGCCGACCCGGTCCATCACCTCATGCACCAGCTTGGCGTCCTCAGGTGAGCGGACGAAGGACAACGCGATGAAATCGACCCCGAGGCGCAACGCGAACTCCAGGTCAGCGATGTCCTTCTCGCTGAGCGCCGGCACGCTGACCGCGACGCCGGGCAGCGACAGGCCCTTGTTGTTGCTGACCATGCCGCCTTCGCTGACGTCGCACACCACGTCGGTGCCGTCCTCGACGGCGACCGCGACCAGCGCCACGTTGCCGTCGTCGACGAGCAAACGGTCACCGGGCCGGACGTCATCGGCGAGCTGCTTGTAGGTGGTGGAGACCCGGTCATGGTCGCCCAGGATTTCCTCGACGGTGATCCGGACCCGGTCCCCGGTCGCCCACATGACAGGGCCGTCGCTGAACCGTCCGAGCCGGATCTTCGGGCCCTGCAGGTCGGCCAGGGTCGCCACATTGCGACCGGCGGCATCGGCGGCAGCACGGACCGCGTGGAAACGGGTGGCGTGATCGGAGTGCTCGCCGTGGCTGAAGTTGAGCCGAGCGACGTCCATGCCTGCCTCGACGAGGGCACGGGTCCGCTCCGGCGCGTCAGTTGCCGGACCCAGGGTGCAAACGATTTTCGCGCGACGGCTCATGTCGCTGACTTTAAACGCTACCGGTCAGCTCGGGTAACGCAGGTCACTGCCGCTCGGTCGGTGGTACCGGCCGGTACGACATCGGCGGCATCGGCTCGTTCAAGATCGGGTGGACGCTGCTACCTCAGCCGAGCTTGGAGTCGATGTAGCACCAGCGCCACGCCTCCCCCGGCTCGATGCTGCGCATCACCGGATGCTCGGTCCGGTCGAAATGGCGATCCGCGTGCTGACCCGGGGAGGAATCGCAGCACGCGACGTGCCCGCAACTCAGGCACATCCGCAAGTGAACCCAGGTCAATCCTTCGGCCACGCATTCCGAACACGAGCCCGGGGTGTCCGGTCGCTGCGTCGCGGGCGCGTCCATCAGGTGCTTGCAGGCGTGCTGCATGAAGCTGGCGACGAGCTGGTCCTGCTGGATGTCGTCCTCGGCGTCGCCGAGCCGATCGATCATCGACTCCTCCAGGTCCAGCACCGCCATCACGGCCTGCAATACCTCGTGATCGAAGGCGCCCGCGTCGCGGACCCGCAGCACCTCGGACCGTTCGGCCTGCAGCATCTGGCGCCGGATCCGCCGATAGGTCTCGCTCGGTGTCGCACGCTCGGCCTCGGTCGGGCCGAGTCGCTCCCAGGCAGCGTTGGTGCGATCGGTCGAGCGGCGGCGCAGCGTCGTCACCGTCTCGGTGTCGACATCCTCGCTTTCGGTGAGCTCGTCCAGCACCCGCAGCCCGGCGTTGGTGGCCAGTTGCAGCACGTTGGCCTGTTGCAACGCGTCCTCGGCCGGGCTGGGGCCTCGCAGCTTCAACAACCGGACCAGCATCGGCAGCGTGGTGCCCTCGATCAGCAGAGTGCCGGCGGTGACCACGAACGCGGCAAGCACGAGCACCGCGCGGTAGTTGCCGGCCGGCAGGGCGAAGGCGGCCGCCAGCGTCACCACGCCGCGCATGCCCGCCCAGGCAACAACCGCCGGGTTGCTCCACGGCGGGTTCGGGTCAGCCCGTCCGATCCGCGGGATGAGCCGTGGCAGATAAGACGCAGGGAACACCCAGAGGATCCGCAGCACGATGACTGCGAGCAGGATCAAGGCGCAGCTACCGACGACCTGGACGTGGTTCAGGCCGGCATGCCATGCCTCGTCGACGATCGTGCGGATCTGCAGGCCGATGAGCAGGAACACCGAACTTTCCAGGACGAACTCGATCGTGCGCCAGTTCGTCCGCTCTGCGACCCGCGATGCGGCGGTCTGCAGCACCGGCGACTTGTGGCCCAGGATGATGCCGGTGACCACCACGGCCAGCACGCCGGAGGTCTTGATCTCCTCAGCCGGCAGGTAGGCCACGAACGGCGCCAGGAACGACAATGTCGTGTCGGTGACCGGGTCGGTGAAGCGGCGCCGGACCAGGCCGAGCACCGCCGCGACCACGAAGCCGACCAAGACCCCGCCCGCGGCCGCCCAGATGAACCGGCCGGCTACGTCCAGGACGCTGAAGGTGCCTGCGATGGCGGCCGTTGCGGTGCTGAGCGCCACCAGCGCGGTCGCGTCGTTGAGCAGCGATTCGCCTTCAAGGATCGTCACGATTCGGCGTGGCATGCCGACCCGCTTGGCGACCGCGCTGGCCGCAACTGCGTCAGGGGGCGCCACCACGGCACCGAGCGCGGCGGCCGCGGCAAACGGAATGGGCAGTAGCAGCCATGCGACCAGGCCGACGCCGAGGGTGGTGAAGATGACCAGGCCAACCGAGAGCAGCCCGATGGGTCGCCGGTTCTTGCGGAAGTCCACCAGCGAGGTGCGGATGGCGGTGGTGTAAAGCAGCGGCGGGAGCAGGCCGACCAATACAAGTTGGGAGGTGATCTTCACGTCCGGGATGAACGGGATGTAGGACGCCGCGATGCCTGCGACCGTCAGAACGAGTGGCTCGGAAAGGCCGAATCGCCGGGCGAGCACGGCGATGCTGGTTGCAGCAGCGACCAGCACCACCAACCCCGTCGCTAGATGCATGTGCACATCCTGTCAGGCCGATGTTTCAGCGCTTATAGCTCAGTTGTGCTCTTGTCCGTCCTGCCGCTGCGTTGTGCGCCCGTCCTTTCTCCTGCTGAGTTACGCCGCGATGACTCAGTTACGCGTTGTACCGCGTAACTCACCCACGAACGCGTAACTCAGCGGCCGGCAACGGCCCGCCGCGTAACTCACCACCCGCCGCGTAACTCAGCGGCAGGGAGGTGCGCTGTCTCCATGCTGGTGATGAGTTACGCCGCGATGACTCAGTTACGCGATTTAGCGCGTAACTCACCCACGAACGCCTAACTCAGCGGCAGGGACGGGTGCGGCGCTGCCGCGCTGGTGAGTTACGCCGCAATGACTCAGTGACGCGATATAGCGCGTAACTGAGTCACGAACGCGTAACTCAGCGGCTGGCAACGGCGCGCCGCGTAACTCAGCGGCCGGGACGGTGGTGCGGCGCCGCGCAACTCAGCGGCAGGGGTGGCGGCTCAGCCCTTGGCGGCCACCATGACGGCTTCGTCGACATCTCGTCCCTCGGCCTTGGCTCGCTTGGTCGCCTCCAGGACCCGCTTGTAGTCGCGCGGCATGATCACCGAGAACCTGTGCCGACCAGCATCGGAATCGGCTAACAACTCGGCGGCGACCGAAGAATCGGTGAGCTCGTAATGGCGCTGCAAGATCGACCGTAGCTGGGCCGCCTGCTCGTCGGTGACCGCCTCGATCTCCACCAGCTCCTTGTTGACGAGCCCCGCATCCAGATCCAGCACGAACGCGTAACCACCGGACATGCCAGCCGCGAAGTTGCGTCCGGTCCGGCCGAGGATCACCGCGACTCCGCCGGTCATGTACTCACAACCGTGGTCACCGACGCCTTCGACGACGGCGATCGCCCCGGAGTTACGTACGCAAAAACGTTCACCGACAACGCCACGCAGGAACAACTCACCGGACGTGGCCCCGTAGCCGATGACGTTGCCGGCGATGACGTTGTGCTCCGCGATCAGCGGCGCCGCCTCGTCCGGACGGATCGCGATGGTGCCACCGGACAAGCCCTTGCCGACGTAATCGTTGGCGTCCCCGAACAGCCGGATCAGCACACCGGAAGGCAGGAACGAGCCGAGCGACTGCCCGGCCGATCCCCGCAGGCTGATGTCGATGGTGCCCGGCGGCAACCCCTCGGCGCCATAGCGCCGGGTCACCAGCGAACCGAGCATGGTGCCGACCGTCCGGTTCACGTTGCGGACCGGCAGCTCCAGTGACACACCGGTGCCGTCCAGCAACGCCCCTTCGCACAACTGAATCAGGGTGTTGTCCAGCGCGGCATCCAAGCCATGGTCCTGTTCGACCCGCTTCGTCAGCGTCGTTCCGGGCGGCGGTGGCGGCATCGCAAGCAACGGAGTGAGGTCGATCCCGTCGGCCTTCCAGTGCTCGATTGCCCTTGCGGTACCGAGGAATTCCGCATGCCCGATGGCCTCCTCGAGCGTGCGGAATCCGAGCGTGGCCAGAATCTCGCGCACCTGTTCGGCGATGTACTCGAAGAACGTCACCACGAACTCCGGCTTGCCGGTGAAGCGCTTGCGCAGCTCGGGGTTCTGGGTCGCAACCCCGACCGGACAGGTGTCGAGATGACAGACCCGCATCATCACGCAGCCTGAAACCACCAACGGTGCGGTGGCGAACCCGAACTCCTCGGCACCGAGCAACGCGGCAATCACGACGTCGCGTCCGGTCTTCATCGCGCCGTCCACCTGCACTGTGATGCGATCACGTAAACCGTTGAGCAGCAAGGTCTGCTGGGTCTCGGCCAGCCCAAGCTCCCATGGCATGCCGGCATGCTTGAGCGAGGTCAACGGAGCCGCACCGGTGCCACCGTCGTGACCGGATATCAGCACCACGTCGGCGTGCGCCTTGGACACACCCGCCGCGACAGTCCCGACACCCTTCTCGGCGACCAGCTTCACGTGCACCCGAGCCGCCGAGTTGGCATTCTTCAGATCGTGGATCAGCTGGGCGAGGTCCTCGATGGAGTAGATGTCGTGGTGCGGCGGTGGCGAAATCAACCCGACGCCAGGAGTTGAATGCCGGGTACGCGCGATCCACGGGTACACCTTGTAACCGGGCAGCTGACCACCCTCGCCGGGCTTGGCGCCCTGCGCGATCTTGATCTGCAGATCGTCGGCGTTGACCAGGTAGTGCGAGGTAACGCCGAAGCGTCCCGACGCAACCTGCTTGATAGCCGACCGGCGCAGATCACAGTTGGCGTCCTTGGTGTTGCGGCGGCCGTCCTCACCGCCCTCGCCAGAGTTGGACCTGCCACCGATCCGGTTCATCGCGATCGCCAGCGTCTCGTGCGCCTCACCAGAGATCGAGCCGTAGGACATCGCACCGGTTGCGAACCGCCGGACGATATCGACCACCGGCTCCACCTCATCGATCGGAATCGCCGCCCGCAGCCCGGTGCGCAGCTCGAAGAGGCCGCGCAGCGTTGCCCCTTCACGATTGAGCCGATCGATCTCGGCGGTGTATTCGGCGAACACGTCGTAACGCCGGGATCGGGTTGCGTGCTGCAGCTTGAACACCGTGTCGGGGTTGAACAGATGCAGTTCACCCTCACGGCGCCAGGCGTATTCGCCGCCGATCTCGAGCCGGCGGTGCGCCCGCGCGGTCGGGGTGGTCGGGAACGCCTGCGCGTGCCGGGCCGCGACCTCGGTGGCGATCACCTCTAGCCCGACGCCGCCGAGGGTGTGCGCAGTGCCCGTGAAGTACTCGTCGATGATCTCGTCCGACAGGCCAAAGGACTGGAACACCTGCGCGCCGGTGTAGGACGCCACCGTTGAGATGCCCATCTTCGACATCACCTTGATGACGCCCTTGCTGAGTCCCTTGATGTAGGTGGCAATGGCCTTCTTGGAGTCGACACCATCCGTGCCGCCGCTGATGACACCGGTCTGGATCAGGTCGTCGATGGTCTCGAAGGCAAGGTAGGGATTCACCGCCGCGGCGCCATAGCCGATCAGCAGCGCGATGTGGTGAACCTCGCGGGCCTCGCCGGTCTCCACGACCAGGCCCACCTTGGTGCGCTGACCGGTGCGGACCAGGTGGTGGTGCACCGCTGAAGTGAGCAGCAACGACGGAATTGGGGCGTGGTCGCCGTCGCAGTCCCGGTCGGACAGGATCAGGATCCGCGCGCCGGCATCGATTGCGGCCGAGCACTCCTCGCGAACCCGCTGCAAGGCGGCGGTCAGCGCCGGCCCACCGCCGTGCACCCGGAACCGGCCGTCGATCAAGGCGCATTGAAAACCGGGCAGATCCCCGTCGGCGTTGACGTGCCAGATCTTGGCCAGGTCGTCGCTGTCGATGACCGGCTTGGGCAGCACGATCTGGCGGCACGATGCCGGGACGGGTGCGAGCAGATTGCGCTCCGGCCCGATCGAGCTGGACATCGAGGTGACGAGCTCCTCTCGGATCGCGTCCAATGGCGGATTGGTGACCTGGGCGAACAGTTCGGCGAAGTAGTCGAACAGCAGCCGGGGACGCTGCGACAGCGCGGCAAGCGGAGTGTCAGTGCCCATCGACCCGAGCGGCTCACCGCCGCTGGTGGCCATCGGCTTGAGGATGATGCGCAGTTCTTCTTCGGTGTAGCCGAACAGTTGCTGGCGACGCAATACCGACTCGTGGCTGTGCACCACGTGTTCCCGGCCGGGAAGGGTGTCCAGATGCAACAACCCGGCGTGCAGCCAGTCGCCGTACGGATGCTCGGCGGCCAGTTCGGACTTGAGCTCGTCATCGGAGCGGATCACACCGGCGGCGGTGTCTACCAGGAACATCCGTCCCGGTTGCAACCGTCCCTTGCCGATCACCTTTGCCTGGTCGATCTCGAGCACCCCGGCCTCGCTGGCCAGGATGACCAGATCGTCAGAGGTCTGCCACCAGCGACCGGGACGCAGACCGTTGCGGTCCAACACCGCGCCGATCACGGTGCCGTCGGTGAAGGTAACGCAGGCCGGGCCGTCCCAGGGCTCCATCAGGGTGGCGTGAAAGGCGTAGAAATCCCGCCGAGCCTGGTCCATCCGGTCGGCGTTCTCCCACGCCTCGGGGATCATCATCAACACCGCGTGCGGCAGGCTTCGACCGGCCAGGTGCAGCAGTTCCAGTACCTCGTCGAAGGAAGCCGAGTCGGACGCCCCCGGCGTGCAGATCGGGAACAGCCGCGAGATGTCACGACCCTGGCCGGACAGTCCCGCCGAAGCCAGCAGCGACTCCCTGGTCCGCATCCAGTTGCGGTTGCCGCCGACGGTGTTGATCTCGCCGTTGTGCGCGATGAGGCGGAACGGTTGCGCCAACGGCCAGGACGGAAAGGTGTTGGTGGAGAACCGGCTGTGCACCAGCGCGATCGCGGTCGCGAATCGCTCGTCGGACAGGTCCGGGTAGAACGTCGCGAGCTGGGCGGTGGTCAGCATGCCCTTGTACACAAGGGTTCTTGACGACAGCGACGGGAAGTACAGCTCGTCACCGGCCTCGCTGACCACGCGTTCGGCGACCTTGCGCAGGCAGTACAGTCCCCGCTCCAACTCGATGCCGGCGACGCCGTCCGCGCCGTCCTGCGCCGCAGCCACGAACACTTGCTCGAAGACCGGCATGACGCCGAGGGCGGTCGGACCTAGCCCGTCCGGCTTGGTCGGGACGGCACGCCAGCCGAGGATCCGCAAGCCCTCCTGAGCCGCGGTATCGGCGAGCACGGCTTTGACCCGGTCACGGGCCTGCCCGTCCGTTGGAAGAAAAGCTATCCCGGTCCCGTAGGCGCCTGCCGCAGGCAGCTCGAAGTCCAGAACGGCGCGCAGGAACTCATCCGGAACGCCGACGGTCAAACCGGCGCCGTCCCCGCTGGACGGTTCGGCGCCGGCCGCGCCACGGTGATCCATGTTGTGCAGCGCCACCAGTGCGTTACGCACCAAGGTGTGGCTGGGCCTGCCCTTGAGGTCTGCCAAGAAGGCAACGCCACAGGAATCGGCTTCGGTGCGCGGGTCATAAAGACCTTGCGCGGCGGGCACAGCGGTGAACTGCACGCGTGCTCCCCTCGGTTGAGGCCCGGGACAGTCCCGGGCCTCTGCTGGTTCCTCGGGCCGGCGTGGTCCCCGGTCCGTCAATCGCAGCGCCGCTTGCCATCGGTTCATGACTGGCTGGCTCGCTCGCGGTGTCGTGGGACTGCATCGGCCCGGTATGTCAGCAAGATTACCGGGACGCATCCTCAGCTGGCGAACGCGCGTCCTGTGAGCCATATCGCGGCGGGTGTCGTGGTGGCACAGTAGCGCCATGGCCAAGGTCGAAGAATTCTTCACCGCTATCGAATCCGCGGATCTGGCGACAGTACGCGGTCTGCTCGACTCGGACCCGGGTCTGCTGTTCCAACGCGCGCCGGACGGAGCGTCCGCGGCCCTGACCGCCCTGTACAACGGCCACGTGCCGCTCGCCGACGAGCTTGCCGCCAGATCCGGATCACTGTCGATCTACGAGGCCGCCGCACTCGACGACACCGACCGGCTGACCGAACTCATCGAAGCTGACCAGGCCGTGGTCGAGGCATGGAGCCCGGACGGTTGGCAGCCGCTGCATTTGGCCGCCTATTTCGGACGAGCCGAATCGGTCCGGATCCTGCTGGACGCCGATGCCCCGGTGCAGGAAACCTCGAAGAACCCGATTGCAGTGCAGCCCCTACATGCGGCCGCCTCGGGACGTCATGCCGAGGTGGTGTGGCTGCTGATCGCCTCCGGTGCCGCCGTCGACGCGCCGCAACAGCACGGCTGGAGACCGTTACATGCGGCAGCGGCGAACGGTGACGCCGAGTCGATCAAGGCGCTGCTGTCGGCCGGTGCAGACCCGGACCTGGCAAACGACGACGGCCAGACTGCGCGAGACCTTGCGCCGGACGACGCGGTGCGCGCACTGCTCGAAGGCGGCGGCTAAGGCTCACAACCGCCACCAAGACCGGCCGACGGTCAGCCGGCGGTAGTTCCGAACAGGTTGCCGATCCCGTACGTCACACCGGCCGAGACCAGACCCACCACGACCTGCCGGCCGCCGGCGTACCACCAGGTTCGCGTTGTGAATCGCGAGGTCAGCGCACCGGTGACGAATAGCGCTATCAGCGCTAGAGCCGCCGCGATCGGCAACACCTTCGCCGCGAACAAGAACGGGATCAGCGGTATGAAAGCTCCGATCGAGAACGCCAGGAACGACGAGATCGCCGCGACCTGAGGGTTCGGCAGGTCGTGGATGTCGACGCCGAGCTCTTCCTGGGCGTGGATCTCCAGCGCGCGTTCGGGATCCTGGCTCAGCTGCTCGGAGACCAACTGGGCGAGTTCGGGGTCGACGCCCTTGTCGACATACATCTGAGCGAGTTCGGCAATCTCGGCGTCGGTGTTGTGCAGCAGTTCGTGACGTTCGACCTCGACCTCGGCCTGCATGGATTCGTTCTGGCTACGCACCGAGATGTACTCGCCGCTGCCCATCGAGATGGCGCCGCCGACCAGGCCTGCGACGCCCGCCAGCACAACCGGCCGAGCGGTGTTGGACGCCGCGGCCACCAGCGCGACGATGGCGAAGTTGGAGACGAGCCCGTCGACCATGCCGAAAACAGTCGGACGGAGCCAGCCACCGGAGACATCGCGGTGCTCGTGCCCGATCTCGAGTTCAGGATCACCGATCGGGTGATGCGGTGTCTCCGGTTGTGGCGGCGCGGGTTGTGGTCTCTGCCGCGCCGGCGGAGGGCTGTTGGTCATAAGTCGAGTCTAGGGACGCCTTGTCCTCGCCCTCTGACTCAGGATCGCCTAACCCGTCGGCGATTTTGGCTGGCGGTTCGGCTGCCGGATCGACTCTCGCACGAGGCGCTGAATCGGGCGCTGAATTGGGCACGGCATCGGCGTCTGCATCGGGCGCGGCATCGGTGTCTGCATCGGCTGCACCATCCTTCGCGATGCCGCTGGCGTCAGTGGCTTCCGTGGCGCCGTCGTCGGCATGGCTTCGGGGCGTGTTGCGATGCCGGACGAACCAGGCCAGCGCGGCGAGGAACACCAAGATCGACACCCAGTTGTTCACCCGCATGCCGAGGATGTGGTTGGCATGATCTGATCGCAGCGATTCGATCCAGAACCGCCCGAACGTGTATCCCATGACGTACAGGGCGAAGACGTTGCCGCGCCCCAGCCGGTATCGCCGATCGACGTAGAGCAGGGCAGCTGCGATGAGCAGGTTCCAGATCAGCTCGTAGACAAACGTCGGCTGAAAGTAGCCGAGCACGACCGCGTGTCCGTTCGCATCCTTTGCGACGTTGCCGGTCGTGGTGTCCAGATCGTGGATCTGCAGCTTCCACGGCAACGTGGTCGCCCTGCCGTACAGCTCGTTGTTGAACCAGTTGCCGAGCCGGCCCACTCCCTGGGCGATGAGGATGCCCGGTGCGACTGCGTCGGCGAAGGTAACGAAGTTGAGCCCGTGCCGGCGGCAGCCGATGTACGCCCCGAGTGCGCCGAGCGCGACGGCACCCCAGATACCGAGGCCGCCGTCCCAGATCTTGAGGGCGTCGATCGGGTGCCGGCCCTTTTCGAAGTAGAGCTCAGGATCGGTGATGACGTGATAGAGCCGGCCGCCGATGATGCCGAACAGAACCGCCCAACCGGCCACGTCGCCGACCTGCTGCGGTTTCCCACCGCGTGCTCGCCAGCGCCGGTCGGTGAGCACCAGAGCCTCGATGATGCCCGCGACGATGCACAGTGCGTAGATGTGGATCGGAAGCGGACCGAGATGGATCACGCTGACCGTCGGACTCGGGATCGCCGCTTCGATAATCTGCACCCGCCCACGGTAGTTCAGCAGCGTCTCGAGCCCGGTTCGGGCCCACCTGGCCGCCGCGTAAGTTGGGAGATATGACCTCTCCTGACAGCGATCCGTCCAGCACCGCTCCTCAGGCCGTCCCTCCGGCTGTTCCTCGTTCAGCGCCCGCGCTGGTGGCAACCGAGCACGGTGACGCCGGGGTGCTGGCTGTGCAGGACCATCCGGTCGCCCAGCCCGGATCCGGCGAATTGCTCGTCAAGGTGTCAGCCGCGGGGGTGAACTTCGTCGACGTCTACCAGCGGCAGGGCGTCTACCCGGTCCAGACGCCGTTCGTGATGGGCAACGAGGGCGCCGGAGTGGTTGCCGCGGTCGGGGCTGACGTGACGGAGCTCGCTGTAGGTGACCGGGTGGCGTGGGCTCAGGTACTCGGCTCGGCGGCGAGCTACGCGATCGTGCCGGCCAGGTCGGCGGTGCCGGTGCCGGCCAACGTCGACCTCGAGATCGCGGCTGCGGCGATGTTGCAGGGCATGACCGCTCACTATCTGGTGAACTCGACGTACCCGGTGCAGGCCGGTGACACGGCGCTGGTGCACGCCGCGGCGGGCGGGGTCGGGCAGCTGCTCGTGCAACTGTGCAAGGCCAAGGGCGCCCGGGTCATCGGGACGACTTCGACCGACGCAAAGGCCGCGAAGGCCCGTGCACTCGGAGCCGACGAGGTCATCGACTACACCGCGGTGGACGATCTCGCGAGCGCGGTCAAGGCGGCCAACGGCGGCGCGGGCGTTGCGGTGGTCTACGACGGTGTCGGCAAGAGCACCTTCGACGCCTCAGTAGCCTCGCTGCGGCCGCGCGGGGTGATGGTGCTGTTCGGTGGCTCGAGCGGCCAGGTTCCGCCGTTCGATCCGCAGCGACTTAACTCCGGCGGCTCCCTCTACGTCACCCGGCCGACCCTGGTCCACTACATCGCAAACCGTGCGGAGCTCTTGGAACGTGGCACGTCGGTGCTGTCGGCGATCGCGGACGGCTCGCTGCAGGTGGAGATCGGCGGTCGCTATCCGCTGGCCGAAGCCGGCCGCGCCTACGACGACCTGGAAGGACGACGCACCACCGGAAAGCTGCTGCTCATCCCCTGAGCTGCGTCTGAACGGCCCCGCGTCCGAACCGCCCTGCGTCCGAACGCCCTGGGGCTCGCTCAACCGCACGGCTTCCAGTCGGCTGAGTTACGCCGCGATGGCTGAGTTACGCGTCATAGCGCGTAACTCACGCAGGCCCGCGTAACTCAGCCGGAGGTAACTCAGCCGGAGGTAAATCAGCGGGAGGTAACTCAGCCGGAGGTAACTCAGCCGGAGGTATCGCCATCTGCGGCGTGGGTACCGCCCGGCTTCAAGCCGGCTGAGTTACGCCGCGACGGCTGAGTTACGCGTCATAGCGCGTAACTCACGCACGCCCGCGTAACTCAGCCGGAGGTAACTCAGCCGGAGGTAACTCAGCCGGAGGTATCGCCATCTGCGGCGTGGGTACCGCCTGGCTTCAAGCCGGCTGAGTTACGCCGCGACGGCTGAGTTACGCGTCATAGCGCGTAACTCACGCAGGCCCGCGTAACTCAGCCACGGCCGCGTAACTCAGCCGGGGGTTGTGCTCATCTACGGCGGACGCCCTCGGCCAATTGCGCGGCAAGCCGGCCAGCAGCAGAGACCCCTTCGGCATCGGGCGAATCCAGCAGGCAGCGCACAAACGCAGAACCGACGATCACCCCATCGGCGAACGCCGCGACCTCGGCGGCTTGATCACCGTCGGACACCCCGAGGCCAACACACACGGCGATGTCGGGCGCCAGCGCGCGAACCCGCGACACGAGGGTCGTCGCCGCGTCGCTCACCGTCGCCCTGGTTCCGGTCACACCCATCGTGGACGCCGCATAGACGAAGCCGCGGGAGGCAGCAGCCGTCGACACCACCCGGGCGTCCGTCGAGGACGGGGCTACCAGGAACACCCGGTCGAGGCCATGCGCATCGGTGGCATCGAGCCACTCAGCGGCTTCCTCCGGGATCAGGTCCGGTGTGATCGCACCCGCCCCACCGGCGACGGCGAGGTCGGCAGCGAAGCGGGAGACACCATATTTGGCAAGAGGATTCCAGTACGACATCACGACCGGCACCGCGCCCGCCGCGCGGACCGCCGATACCGCCGACAGCACAGCGGACATCCCGACGCCGGCCCGTACCGCCGGGTCGACAGCCCGCTGAATCGTCGGACCGTCCATGCCTGGATCGGAGTACGGCACGCCGACCTCGATGACGTCGGCGCCACCGGCGACCATCGCTTTCATGGCCTCGATCGACGTCGGCACATCCGGGTAGCCCACGGGCAAGTACCCGATCAGCGCGGAGCGATTCGCGGCGACCGCAGACTTCAGCACATCGGCGAGATCGCTCATGCCCGCGACACCTCGTCGTGCAGCGCTTCTTCGCTGACCAGGCCGAAGTACTTCGAGGCCGTCTCGACATCCTTGTCGCCACGGCCGGACAGGTTCACCAACAGCACCGCATCCGGGCCGAGTTCACGACCGAGGTCCAGCGCACCGGCCAGCGCATGAGCACTCTCGATCGCCGGGATGATGCCTTCGGTGCGGCACAACAACGCGAACGCGTCCATCGCCGCCTTGTCGGTCACCGGCCGGTACTCAGCGCGCCCGATGTCGTGCAACCAGGCGTGCTCCGGCCCTACGCCCGGGTAGTCCAAGCCCGCCGAGATCGAGTGCGATTCGATGGTCTGCCCGTTCTCGTCCTGCAGCAGGTAGGACCGGGCGCCGTGCAGCACGCCCGGCGAGCCGCCGGTGATGGTGGCCGCATGCCGTCCGGTCTCCACCCCGTCGCCGGCCGCTTCCAGGCCGACCAGCCGGACGCCGGCGTCCGGGATGAAGTCGTAGAAGATACCGATCGCGTTCGAGCCACCGCCGACGCAGGCGAGCACCGCATCGGGCAGCCGACCGGTGCGCTCCAGAACCTGGGCGCGGGACTCTTGTCCGATGACGCGGTGGAACTCGCGCACCATCCGCGGGATCGGATGCGGACCGGCGGCGGTGCCGAACAGGTAATGGGTGTTCTCGACATTGGCCACCCAGTCCCGGAAGGCTTCGTTGATCGCGTCCTTCAGCGTTCGCGATCCGGTGTGCACCGGCACCACTTCGGCACCGAGCAGTCGCATCCTGGCCACGTTCAATGCTTGCCTGCGGGTGTCCTCGACGCCCATGTACACGGTGCATTCCAGACCGAGCAGGGCGGCCGCGGTCGCCGTGGCGACGCCGTGCTGCCCGGCGCCGGTCTCCGCGATCACCCGGCCCTTACCCAGTCGTTTGGTGAGCAGCGCCTGGCCGAGCACGTTGTTGATCTTGTGCGAACCTGTGTGGTTGAGATCCTCCCGCTTGAGCAGGATCCGCGCACCACCCGCCTCCGCGGAGAATCGCTGCGCATCCGACAGCGGGGACGGCCGGCCGCCGTAGTCGTGCAACAGTCGGGACAGCTCGGCGCCGAAGGCCGGATCGGCCTGTGCGGCGTCGAATTCGGTGGCGATCTCATCCAGCGCGGCGACGAGCGCCTCCGGGACGAAGCGGCCTCCGTACGGGCCGAAATGTCCGGTGCTATCGGGAATTGAGGTCAGGTCGATATCGGTCATTGCTGACTCCTTGGGTCCGACGAAATGGGGCTGACGAGAACGTCAGCTGCGCCATCGCCCGTGCTGAACACCGCAGGCCAGTTGCGTCGGAACGGTCATCGCGTGGTCCGCGGGGTCGCCGGGTGGGAGCCGGCGGTGACCAGATCTGCGACCGCCTGGCGCGGGTTGCCCGAGGTCACCAAACCTTCGCCGACGAGCACCGCATCTGCTCCGGCGGCGGCGTAGGTGATCAGGTCATGGGCGTCCCGGACGCCTGACTCGGCGATTTTGACGATCTCGCTGGGCAAGCCAGGAGCGATCCGCTCGAAGACCGACCGATCCACCGCCAAAGTCTTGAGGTTGCGTGCGTTGACGCCGATCACCCGGGCACCGGCGTCCAGCGCGCGAGACGCCTCGTCTTCGTCGTGGACCTCGATGAGCGCGGTCATGCCGAGGGATTCGATCCGTTCCCGCAGGCCGATCAAGGCGTTCTGCTCCAGCGCGGCCACGATCAACAGCACCAGGTCCGCACCGTGGGCGCGCGCCTCGTGCACCTGATAGGAGCTGACCACGAAGTCCTTGCGGAGTACCGGGATCGACACTGCCGCGCGGACCGCGTCGAGGTCGCTCAGCGAGCCGCCGAAACGACGTTGCTCGGTCAGCACGCTGATCACCCGCGCGCCACCGCTCTCGTATTCCACAGCCAGGTCGGCCGCTGACGCGATCTCGGCCAGATCACCGGAGGAAGGGCTGCGGCGCTTCACCTCTGCGATCACCGCCACGCCCGGTTCGCGCAACGCGGCGAGCGCGTTCGAGGCCGGCGGCGCTGCCTGGGCGGCGGCCTTCACCTCATCGAGGCTGACCAGCGCTTCGCGGGTAGCGACATCCTCGCGGACACCAGCGACGATGTCGTCGAGGACATTCACGTCGGGCCTCCTCGCTGCGACGGCGAACCGGCCAGAGAGACCGGTTCGGGATGGATCCATCCGATAGATACCTGATCAAGTAAGGCGTCGATACCTAGCGATGCTAGCGATCGGCAATTGTCGGATCGTCACCGCGGTCCAGTGTGCGCCATGGATCTTCCGACGTGGCGGCAGCCGCCGGCGCCGAATAGCGCTGCGAAAGCCCGTCATTCCAGGCCCTTCCTCGCAGCAGCACGGCGATGCCGGCCAGCATCACCAGCAAGCCGGCAACAGCGGTGAGCACCGGCCAACCCGCCACTTGATGGACGTGCACCGATTCACCTGAGGTCGCCAGATCCCCGACCAGGTCACGCGCACGTGACGCCGACGGCGTCGCCAGGCCGCGGATGGCGTACCAGCAGCAAGCCAGGCCGGCCAGACCCAGCAGCACGCCGAAAATCTTCCGCACGGTCCGGGCCGTGATCGCGATCAACAGCACGGCGAGCAGAGCCACCACGGCCAGGCCGGTCACGGCCCCGAACTCCTTGCGTCCGCTGACGTCGGCGATGACCGGGCCGAACGGCGCCGGACGAGCGACCGTGACGTGCAGCCAGGGCCGTCCGGCGGCCAGGATGACCGCGCCGGCAGCGATGACCGCGACCCCGAGCACCATGCCCATCTCTCGGCGGACACCCCGACCCCGGTCTTGCTCATCGGTAGTTGGCAGGTCGCCGGTCACGGGCCTGCCTGATCGGGGGTACGCAACGTCTCTGCCGTCGCGATCGCCTGCAGCACCGCGCGGGCCTTGTTACGGGTTTCAGCTTCCTCGTTGGCCGGAATCGAATCGGCCACGATACCCGCCGAGGCCTGCACATAGGCATGCCCGTCGCGCATCACCGCGGTCCGGATCGCGATCGCCATGTCGAGGTCACCGGCGGCATCGAGGTACCCCACCGCGCCGCCGTAGACGCCGCGGCGAACCGGCTCGAGTTCGTCGATCAGCTCCATCGCACGAACCTTCGGCGCCCCGGTCAGGGTGCCGGCCGGGAACGTTGCGGTGAGCACGTCGAAGGCGTCACAGCCATCGGCGACCTCGCTGGTCACGGTGGACACGATGTGCCAGACGTGGCTGTAGCGCTCGACCGCCCCGAACTCCGACACCTGCACCGAACCGGGCGCCGACACCCGTCCCAGATCGTTACGCGCCAGGTCCACGAGCATGATGTGCTCGGCCTGCTCCTTCGGGTCGCTCACCAGTTCGGCAGCCAGCGCGGCGTCCCGCTCGGCGGTGTCACCGCGTTTGCGGGTGCCGGCGATCGGGTGCAGTACGGCGTTCGGCCCGCTGACCGTCACCAGCGCTTCAGGGCTGCAACCGACGATGTCGAAATCCTCCAGCCGCAGGTAGTACATGTACGGCGACGGGTTGAGGGTGCGCAACACCCGGTACACATCGAAGGAATCAGCGCCGGTGTCGACGACGAAACGCTGGCCGATCTGGATCTGGAACACCTGTCCCGCACGGACCGCCTCCAGCGCCAGTTCCACCGCGGGCTGGTACTCCCCGACCGGCGTCCTTGACACCGCGCTGGCCGGCCCCACCTCGTCGAGGCTGCCCACCGTCGAGGGCGCCGGGGTCGCCATGTCGCGACTCATGGCATCCAGCCTGGCCTGGGCGTCGGCCCAGGCCTCGTCCAGTTCCGCTTCGCTCATACCGGGACGGACCAGTGCATTGGCGATCAGCACAACCCGGCACTGATGGTGGTCGACCGCGGCGAGGTCGGTCACCAGCAGCATGGTCAGCTCCGGGATTGCGAGCTCATCCAGCGCTTTGTCCGGCAACCGCTCGATGCGGCGGACCACGTCGTAGGCCAAGTAGCCGACGAAGCCGCCGGTGAGCGGCGGAAGGCCCGGCAATCGTGGCCCCTTGATCGCGCGCCACGCCGCACCGAGTGCCTGCAGCGGATCGTCCCCCGCTGCCGAACTCACCGGTGGCTCGCCGTACCACTGCGTCTGTCCTTCGGCACTGGTCAACCTGGCGACCGCATTCACCCCGACGAAGGACCAGCGGGAGAACGAGGCGCCCGGTTCGGCGGATTCGAGCAGGAACGTCCCCGGCCGGCCGTTGGCGAGCTTGCGATACACCCCGACCGGGGTCTCGGCGTCGGCGAACAGGGTGCGGCTGATCGGCACCATCCGGTGGGTGTCGGCCAGCTCGCTCAGCTGGGCGCGCTCGATGGTCATGTGGTCCCGACCGAGGCGTCGGTCACGACAAGAGCGCCGGCATCGAAGCAGGTCCGATCACCGGTGTGACAGGCGACGCCGACCTGATCGACTTTCACCAGCACGGCATCCCCATCGCAATCCAGCGCTACCGACTTCACGCGCTGGATGTTGCCCGAGGTGTCGCCCTTCACCCAGTACTGCTGACGGGATCGGGACCAGTAGGTAGCTCGGCCGGACGTAAGGCTGCGATGCAGGGCCTGGTCATCCATCCAGCCCACCATCAGCACCTCGCCGGTGTCGTACTGCTGGACGACCGCCGCCACCAGGCCGGCAGGGTCGCGTTTCAGACGGGCCGCGATCTGCGGATCAAGGCTGCCGCGGCCGGTGTCGCTACCCGAAGACATAGTTCGATTCTGCCGTGTCGTACCGAACGGGTTATTCGGCGGTGGGCAATCGTGGCTGCTCGAAGGCCATCGGGAGCAGCACGGTGACGGTCGTTCCGGCATGCACCGTCGAATCGAAGGTCACCGTTCCGTGGTGCGCTTGGACGATCTGGGCAACGATCGCCATCCCCAGTCCGCTGCCGCCCTTGGCCCGCGACCGCGCCTTGTCGGCACGCCAGAAGCGTTCGAACACGTGCGCAGCTTCTTCCGGTGGCAGTCCCGGCCCTTCGTCGATGACTCGAATCGCCACCGTCGGGCCCGCCGCCATCCTGCCGACCGAGGCTTCGATCCTGATCGAACCCCCGGGCGCGGTGTGCAGTGCCGAGTTGTTGAGCAGGTTGACCAACGCGCGCCGCAACTGGTCCCGGTCCCCCATCACCACCGCGCCGCCTGAAGACCGGACCGACAGCGGACGCTCCGGATGGGCCTCCCCGGCAGCGCTGGCAGCATCGGACAGCAGCCCGTCGACCTCGACCGGTTCGTATTCGGTCGGCGCGTCCTGGTCGCCGCGAGCGAGGACCAGCAGGTCCTCGACGAGGCGAGACATCCGGGTGCCCTCGACCTCGATCCGACGCATGGTGTCCTTGGCGACGTCGGTGTCCTGAACCTGCAACCGAGAAAGCTCGGCATACCCGCGGATCGAGGTCAACGGGGTACGCAGTTCGTGCGAGGCGTCGGCGAGGAATTGGCGCATCCGGTCTTCGCTGCGAACCCGAGCCGCGAACTCGGTTTCCACCGCCTGCAAAAGGGTGTTCACCGACGTTGCGACCTGGCCGACCTCCGTTGCCGGATCAGCATGCGGGACGCGGCGGTCCAGGCCCGCGCCGTCCGGGCCGAGCTCAGCGGTGACCTCCTGCGCTGTTCGGGTGACCCGATGCAGCGGGCGGAGCCCGACCCGGACTCCCCACGCGGTCAGGCCGGCCGCAAAGAGCACGGCGGCGGCCCCGATGAACAATTCCAAAGAGACCAATCGGTGCAAGGTGTCTCGGACGTCGTGGGTGGACAGTCCGACGATCGCGACTCCCTCGATATTGAGGTCGCTGCCTGCCTGCCCGAAGTTGACCCGCACCGAGGTCAGTCGCAGTTCGATGCCATCGGTGGTGGTGACCGTCTTCAGCTCGCCGACATGCGAGACCATCTCGCTTCGATCAGCCGCGCTGAGATTGAGCGGGTGGATCAGCAGATCGCTGGGCACCGTCACCAAGACGCTCCCGTTGGGCGACAGCCCGGTGAACCAGACGTCCTGAGCTCCGGGCGGTGCCAGGCTCGGTCGCGCCGCGTAGCTCAGATATCGGTTGATGTTCTGGGGGTTCGAGACCGAAACCAGCTGATCATCGAGTCGCTTGCTCAGGAACGGGCTCAAAGCCGTGTAGGTCGCGGCGCCGACCAGTACGACGAGCACCAGGACCAAGCTCACCACGCCGAAGACGAGCCGGCTTGCCAGCGATTTCGGCAGGAAACGAAGCGGCGCTCTGGACGACGTCGGCTTGAACGCCGTCGCCGTCGCGGGCGGTGGCGGCAACCATCCACCGTCGGACGTTCCGCCCATCTCAGCTTCCGGAGACTCGACAACCTCCGTGATGGATGGCGGCGGGTGGGTCACACCCGCGGCGCCTTCACCACGTATCCCGCTCCCCGCACCGTATGGATTAATTTCGGCTCCACATGATCGACCTTCTTGCGCAGGTATCCAATGTAGAGCTCGACGATGTTTGACTGGCCCTGGAAGTCGTACTTCCACACCCGATCCAGGATCTGTGCCTTGGAAAGGACCACCCGCTCGTTGCGCATCAGATACCGCAGCAGCTCGAACTCGGTGGCGGTCAGGTGGATCTCGGTGCCGGCCCGGGTCACTTCGTGACTGTTCTCGTCCAGCTCGAGATCAGCGACGCTGAGCACGCCGTCGCGTTCGCCGTCGGCCTGGGTCCGGCGCAACACCGCATGCACCCGCGCCAGCAATTCCTCGACGCTGAACGGTTTGACCACGTAGTCGTCGGCTCCGGACCGCAGACCGGCGACCCGGTCGTTGGCAGTGTCACGTGCGGTCAGAAAGATCACCGGCACCGTCGAGCCGGAGGCCCGCAGTTGCTGGAGGACACCGTGCCCGTCCAGGCCGGGCATCATCACGTCCAGGACGACCAGATCAGGGTTGTGTTCGGTGATCGCGCTGAGCGCGGAGTTGCCGTTGTCGGCGGTGTAAGCCTCGAAGCCGTCGAAGCGCAGCGCGGAGGCAACCAGGTGGACTACGTTCTCTTCGTCGTCGACCACGAGCACCCGACGCTTGGTCCGCGACTCCCTCATGGATTGCGCAGCAGAAAGAGATGTCGACATAAACCGAGCATCGCTGGCTCGGATAGGCATGTACTGAGCTTGACCTGTGAATCGACTGTGCGCTAGCCCTGGTCGGGTCGGAGAAGGTGATCTATGCCCGAAATATCCTCCGAAGCGGGGCGGCCTTCGAACACCTCGTCCTCTGATGCGGCAGGCCGGTCGGACGGAATCGGCTTGGCAGGGATGGGCTCGGTGCCACGGGCGGTCTGCACCCACTGCCAGGACGTCGGGACGAAGGTCAGCGTGATCGCAATCAATGACGCGAGCAACACGACGGCCGGCACTTCGCTCTGACCGGATGCAGTGTCGAGGATGAACCCGAGACAGATCGCGGCGGTGATCAGCTGCCCGATCAGAAACGGCAGCCGGGCCCGGCCGTTGAGGAACCGGCCCATGCCCACCACGACCAGCGCCAGATAGATGACCGCAACGAAGCCAGCCATCGCCTCGCCACTACGGCTTGAGGTGATGTCGGGCTGCTCGACCTGCACGAAGATGCCGCGGGTGATGAACAGGAAGGAATAGACCACCAGGAATGGCACCACTACAGTCCCGGCCGCAACCGCACCCACGACGGTGCCTGGGGTCCGGTTCGGGTCGAGCTCTGGCATGACCGCGAGGTTAGACGACGGCTTCCGTCCGTGCATCCGGGGACGGGGCGCGCTCGCCGACAGCCGCCTTGGCACGCCGCTTGCCGCGCTTGTCGATAGCGCCGGACAGCAGAGCGACGAACAGACCCGCCACGGCCAGAAAAGATCCGGCCCGGCTGGGCCATTCGTAGCCCAGGCCTGCTGAAAGCACCGCGCCACCCAGCCACGCGCCGAACGCGTTGGCCAGGTTGAGCGTGGAGTGGTTCAGTGCCGCCGCAAGCGACTGGCCCTCGCGGGCTACATCCATCAGCCGGGTCTGCAATGACGGGATCAGCAACGAACCCGTCATGCCGAATACGAGCACCGAGATCACCGCGCCCGGTTTGGTGTGCACCGTGTAGCCGAAAACGAAGAGCACCACTGCCATCACGATGAGCCCGAAATACATGCTCGGCATCAGAGCCCGATCCGCGAGCCGACCGCCGAGCACCATGCCGATGGTCATTCCGGTTCCGTAGACGGCCAGCAATCCGGTCACGGCGGTTTCGCTGAAGCCGGCCAGATGGGTCATGGTCGGCGTGATGTAGGAGAACGTCGAGAACATGCCGCCGAACCCGACCGTGCCGATCAGCAGGGCCAGCCACACCTGGCCGCGACGAAGCGCACTCAGTTCGGTCTTCATGCTGGCGTGTTCGAGCACCGGTTGGGTCGGAACCCAGAAAAGCACCGCCGCGACCGTGACCATCGCGATGATGCCGACCAGCGCGAACGGCCAGCGCCAGCCGTACTGCTGCCCGATCAGGGTGGTCAGCGGGACGCCGACGATGTTGGAGACGGTGAGTCCGGCCATGATCATCGACACGGCCCAGGCCCGTCGGTTCGGCGCGACCAACGAGGCCGCCACCACAGAACCGATTCCGAAGAAGGCGCCGTGCGGCAGACCGGCGAAGAACCGTGCGAGCTCCAGGCTGTGGTAACTCGATGCGGTGGCCGAGGCGAGATTGCCCAGCGCGAACCAGACCATCAGGGCCAGCAGCATGTGCTTGCGGGGAATCCGGGCGCCGATCGCCGCCAGCAGCGGTGCGCCGACCATCACGCCCAGCGCATAGGCGCTGATGACGTGGCCGGCCTGCGGAATGCTCACCGACACACCCGCCGCGATGTTGGGCAGCAGGCCCATCGCCACAAACTCGGCGGTGCCGATCGCAAAGCCGCCGATGGCCATCGCCAGGATCGCGAGGTTGACGTGCTTTGCCGACATTCGGGGCTGGGCTGAATCGTTCAAGAGCTCAGTCACGTGAGGTAGAGCGCCTTCCGGTCGGCGATTTGTTCCGCACATCGAGAAATGGCGGCTGGCGAGGGG
>DASXHV010000006.1:0-38524 GCA_036488285.1 Jatrophihabitans sp.
ATCCCGCTCGGCGAGATGAACACCTCGATGACGATCAACGCGACGGCCGCCTGGCTGCTCGCGCTCTACATCGCGGTCGCCGACGAACAGGGCGTGCCGCGCGCGAAACTGCAGGGCACGACGCAGAACGACATCGTGAAGGAATATCTCTCGCGCGGCACCTACGTGTTTCCGCCCGCGCCCTCGATGCGGCTGATCAAGGACACGATTTTGTTCACGACGGCCGAGCTGCCGAAGTGGAATCCGATGAACGTGTGCTCGTACCACCTGCAGGAAGCCGGCGCGACGCCGGTGCAGGAGGTGGCCTTCGCGTTGTGCACGGCGATCGCCGTGCTGGACTCCGTCCGGGATTCTGGTCAGGTGCCGCCGGAGAAGTTCGGGGAGGTCGTCCAGCGGATCTCCTTCTTCGTCAACGCCGGCGTCCGCTTCATCGAAGAGATGTGCAAGATGCACGCCTTCGTGCAACTGTGGGACGAGATAACCGAGCAGCGGTATGGCATAACCGACGCCAAGCAACGAAGGTTCCGTTACGGCGTCCAGGTGAACTCGCTCGGTCTCACCGAGGCACAACCGGAGAACAACGTCACCCGGATCCTGCTTGAGATGTTGGCCGTCACGCTGTCGAAAGACGCCAGAGCACGCGCGGTTCAATTGCCGGCCTGGAACGAGGCGTTGGGGCTGCCGAGACCGTGGGACCAACAGTGGTCGCTGCGGATGCAGCAAGTTTTGGCTTATGAAACCGATCTGTTGGAATACCAGGACATCTTCGCCGGCTCGACGGTGATCGAGGCGAAGGTCGCCGAGATCGTCGCGGGCGCGCGGAAGGAGATCGACGCCGTGCTGGGGCGGGGAGGCGCCGTCGCAGCGGTCGAGTCCGGCTACCTGAAGTCCGCCCTGGTGTCCTCACTGGCGCAGCGGCGGCGTCGGATGGAATCCGGCGAGGACATCGTGGTCGGAGTCAACAGGTTCGTCGAGACCGAACCGAATCCCCTGGTCGGCGATGGGATCGGTTCGATCCTCACCGTCCCGGAGTCCGTCGAGACAGCCGCCAGAGAGTCCATCGCGACGTGGCGTGCCGGTCGCGATCAGGACGAGGCGGATGCCGCACTCGCCGAGCTCAAGTCGGCGGCTGGGACCAAAGACAATCTGATGGCGGCCACCATCCGGTGCGCCCGCGCGGGCGTGACCACCGGCGAGTGGTCGGGGGCGCTGCGTGAGGTGTTCGGTGAGTACCGGGCGCCGACCGGCGTGAGCGGCGCGTCCACCGGCGGAGGAGATCCGGCGCTGGCCGACGTCCGTAAGCGGGTCATCGACACCGGAGCGGAGCTGGGCAGCCCGTTGAAGTTCCTGGTCGGCAAGCCTGGCCTGGACGGGCACTCCAACGGGGCCGAGCAGATCGCGGTGCGGGCCCGCGACGCCGGCTTCGAGGTGGTGTACTCCGGCATCCGGCTTACCCCCGCGCAGATCATCGCCTCAGCCGTCGAGGAAGACGTCGACGTGGTCGGCCTCTCGGTTCTGTCGGGCTCTCACCTGTCCGTGGTGCCCGACGTGGTCAACGGACTGGCCGAAGCAGGCCTCGACGATGTGCCGGTGGTGGTCGGCGGAATCGTGCCGGACGCAGATGCCGAACGGCTGCTCGAGCTCGGCGTCGCGCGAGTGTTCACCCCGAAGGACTTCGAGATGAGCAAGGTCCTCGATTCAGTCGTCGACGCCATTCGCGAGGCCCACGAACTGTCGAGCTAGCCAGCAGATGGAGAGTTTGCCACCCATAGCGAGGCAAACTTTCCACTCTGTCGGCACCGGCTAGGCTGCCCGGGTGCGCCTGGTGATTGCCCGTTGTTCAGTGGATTACGTCGGTCGGCTCACCGCACACCTGCCGATGGCTACCCGGTTGTTGATGGTCAAGAACGACGGTTCGGTGCTGGTGCACTCCGACGGTGGCTCGTACAAGCCCCTGAACTGGATGTCACCGCCGTGCAAGCTCATCGAGGGCGAGCAGATCTGGACGGTCACCAACAAGGCCGGCGAGCAACTCCTCATCACGATCGAAGACGTTCTGCAGGACGTCCGCCACGACCTGGGCGTCGATCCTGGCTTGGTGAAGGACGGTGTCGAAGCGCATCTGCAGGTACTGCTGGCTGCGCACATCGACACTCTTGGTGCGGGATATCGGCTGGTACGCAGAGAATTTCCGACTGCGATCGGCCCGGTGGACATCATGGCGCGGGATCCCCACGGTGTCGCCGTCGCGGTCGAGATCAAGCGCCGAGGTGAGATCGACGGAGTCGAACAGCTGACCCGCTACCTCGAGCTGCTCAACCGCGACCCCCTGCTTGCCCCGGTTCGCGGCGTCTTCGCAGCGCAGGAGATCAAGCCGCAGGCCCGCACCCTCGCGCTCGATCGCGGCATTGCCTGCCTGGTGCTGGACTACGACGCATTACGCGGTAAGGACGATCCGTCCCAACGGCTGTTCTGAGGATCGCAGCCTGTTTTGATGATCACCGCCTGGTTTGACCACTATTGCCTGGCAGTTCGTGACCGCACTCTCGTCGTCTGGCCCAGTTGGCTACTGACCAGTAACCTCTGTCCATGACTTCCGCGTCGACCGAAGCCAGCGGCACCGCAACGGCATCCGAAACGAGCTTTGCCTCACTGGATCCCACGACCGGCGAAACCATTGCCAGCTTCGCGGTGCACACCACGGCCGATGTCACCGAGGTCGTCGCGCGCGCCAAGGATGCCGGCCAATGGTGGAGCGCGATCGGCGAACCGGAACGGCGTCGCAGGCTCGGAGCGTGGCGGGTCGAGCTGGTCCGGCGAACCGACGAACTGGCTGAACTCATCCACCGTGAGAACGGCAAGCCGGTCGACGACGCGATCCTCGAGGTCACCATCGCGATCTCGCACCTCGGTTGGGCAACCCGCAAGGCCCGCAGTTTGCTCGGCAAGCACCGCGTCAACCCCGGCGTACTGGCCATCAATCATTCGGCGACGTTGGAGTATCTGCCGTTCGGCGTGATCGGCGTGATCGGGCCGTGGAATTATCCGGTACACACTCCGATGGGCTCGATCTCATACGCGTTGGCCGCGGGCAACGCGGTGGTGCTCAAGCCCAGCGAATTCACCCCTGCGATCGGCAAGTGGCTGGTGGACAGCTTCGCCGAAGTGGTGGCTGAGCGTCCGGTCTTCCAGCTGCTAACCGGGTTCGGCGCGACCGGTGCCGCGCTGTGCACAGCCGGCGTCGACAAGCTGGCGTTCACCGGATCAGCCGCGACCGGAAGGCGGGTGATGGCCGCCTGTGCCCAGACATTGACGCCGTGCGTGGTCGAGTGTGGTGGCAAGGATCCCTTGATCGTGGCTGCCGACGCCGACCTCGAGCATGCCGCTGAGCAGACCGTGTGGGGCGCGATGTTCAACGGTGGACAGACGTGCGCAGGAGTCGAGCTGGTCTACGTCGAGGCGTCGGTCTACCAACGGTTCGTGGCTCGGGTGTGCGAGCTTGCCAATGACGTTCGCACCGGCGCCAGCGGCCCGGTCGACTACGGAGCCATCACGATGCCGGGTCAGCTCGAGGTCATCGCCCGACACATCGACGACGCGCTCGACCGCGGCGCGACCGCCTTGGTGGGCGGCCGGGATTCTGTTCGCGCCCCGTTCGTGGATCCGGTGGTGCTCGTCGACGTGCCACCAGATTCGGCAGCCGTGACCGAGGAAACCTTCGGCCCTACCGTGGTCATCACCGAGGTCGCCGACATCGACGAGGCGGTCCGGCTCGCGAATTCCAGCACTTACGGCCTCGGCGCGTCGGTGTTCAGCAGGCGGCGTGGCAGGCAGATCGCAGGGCGACTGGACGCCGGCATGGTGAGCGTGAACTCGGTGCTCACCTACGCCTCGATTCCCGGCCTACCGTGGGGCGGCAGCAAGGATTCCGGATTCGGACGGATCCACGGTCCGGACGGCCTCCGCGAATTCGCCCGATCCCGCGCCATCACTCGCGAACTGTTCCCGATCCCGCTGGTGCTGACCACATTCGCTCGCGGCGACAAGGCAATCTCGCAGCTCAAGCAGATTGCGAAGCTGCGGTGGGGACGCCGCTGATCAAGGCCGTCCGGCGACGGGGAGTTTGATGTGAGACTGAACCCACCGCGACGTGAAACGCCGAATCCGACGGTTACGTTCGTGGGAACCAGAGGAGAGGTAGCGACAGTGGCACGAGAGTTCACCAAGGTTGGCGTGGTCGGTCTCGGCACGATGGGTGCCGGGATCGCTGAGGTATTCGCACGCGAGGGCCTGTCGGTGATTGCCGTCGACCGCGACACAGCGGCCATCGATCGCGGACGCGGTCATCTGGAGCACTCCACCGGACGAGCGGTAGCACGCGGCAAGCTTGCCGAAGCCGATCAGGTCGCATTGCTCGGACGAATCAGCTATGACACCGAGTTGAAGGCGCTGGCCGATGCGGATCTGGTGATCGAAGCGGTCCCGGAGCAACTGGATCTGAAGCGGTCGATTTTCGCTGCCCTGGACGGCATTGTCGGACCCGACACGATCCTGGCCACCAATACCTCGTCGCTTTCGGTCACCGAGATCGCAGTTGCGACCAGCCGTCCCGGCAAGGTGGTCGGCGTGCACTTCTTCAACCCGGCACCGGTCATGAAGCTTGTCGAGGTGGTGCGCAGCGTCGTCACCGAACCCGATGTCGTCGAGGACATCGAGGCATTCGTGGCCTCGCTCGGCAAGACCGACGTGACGATCGGGGACCGGGCCGGCTTCATCGCCAACGCGCTGCTGTTCGGATATCTCAACCACGCGGCGGCGATGTACGAATCGCGCTTTGCCAGCCGCGAAGACATCGACGCGGCCATGAAGCTCGGGTGTGGGCTGCCGATGGGTCCGCTGGCGCTGCTGGACCTGATCGGCCTGGACACCGCCTTCGAGATTCTCGACACGATGTACAAGCAGTCTCGCGACCGGCTGCACGCACCGACGCCGATCTTCAAGCAGATGATCACCGCCGGCCTGCTGGGCCGCAAGACGGGCCGGGGCTTCTACGACTACGACACCCCGGATTCACCGAACGTACTTGCCGATGCGCACACCCCCGGCGTCGATGACCAGCTGGCCGGTGCGCGCCCGGTCAGCTCGGTGGGCGTGGTCGGTTCGGGCACGATGGCCACCGGAATCGTCGAGGTGTTCGCCAAGGCCGGCTATCAGGTGCGTTACATCGCTCGCGGTGCCGAGAAAGTCGCAAACGTCCGCAGCGCCATCGAACGGTCGCTGGAGAAGGCGGTTCAGCGCGGCAAGCTGACTGAGGAGGAACGCGATGGGGCTCTGAGCCACATCAGCGGGTCCACCAAGCTGGACGATCTTGCAGATGCCGATCTGGTTGTCGAGGCGGTGGTGGAGGAACTGTCGGTCAAACAGGCCCTGTTCGCCAACCTCGATGAGATCTGCAAGCCCGGCGCGGTCCTGGCCACCACCACTTCTTCGCTGCCGGTGATCGAGTGCGCGGCTGCCACCAGCCGGCCGTCCGACGTGATCGGAATGCACTTCTTCAACCCCGCCGCGATCATGAAGCTCGTCGAGGTGGTCAGCACGGTCTCGACGGAGGCTGCCGTCGAGGCCACCGTTCTTCAGGTGTGTGAGAAGCTCGGCAAGCACCCGGTTCGCTGCGGGGATCGAGCGGGCTTCATCGTCAACGCCCTGCTTTTCCCTTACCTCAACGACGCGGTGAAGATGCTCGAGGCGCACTATGCGACCAGCGAGGACATCGACTCGGCGATGAAGGTCGGCTGCGGCTATCCGATGGGTCCGTTCGAGCTGCTGGACGTGGTCGGCTTGGATGTGTCACTGGCCATCCAGCGGGTGCTGTACCTGGAATTTCGTGAACCAGGTTTCGCGCCGGCGCCGCTGCTGGAGCATCTCGTGACCGCGGGGCGGCTGGGTCGCAAGACCGGCAAGGGTTTCCGCGAATACGCTTGAGACATGGTTGCTGAGGGATTGCCGGACGTCGTCGGTGTGGATGGCCTGCCGTCGCGCGTCACCATCTGTGAGGTCGGCCCGCGTGACGGGTTGCAGAACGAGTCCGCGATCGTGCCCCTCGCGGTCAAGCTGGAGTTCATCGACCGGCTCGTCGACGCCGGCCACACCCTTGTCGAAGCAACCAGCTTCGTGCATCCGCGATGGATCCCGCAGCTGGCCGATGCCGAGCAGTTACTGGCGAAACTCGACCGGCGGCCCGGCGTTCGGTACCCGGTGTTGGTGCCGAACGCCAAGGGATTTCAGCGCGCGCTGGATGCCGGCGTCAGCGACATCGCGATCTTCGGCAGCGCAACCGAGACGTTCGCGCAGCGCAACCTGAACCGCAGCGTCGCCGAGTCGATCGAGATGTTCGCGCCGGTCGTGGCAGGTGCGGTGGAGAACGGCCTGCGGGTTCGGGCTTATCTGTCGATGTGCTTCGGCGACCCGTGGGAAGGCCCGGTGCCGCTCAGCCAGGTAGCCGACGTGGCAGCGAAGTTGATGGCGCTGGGCTGCACCGAACTCAGCCTCGGTGACACGATCGGTGTCGCCACCCCGGGGCAGGTACGGGCGTTGCTCGGGCTCATCGGGGGCACCGGCATCGCGATCGATCAGGTCGCTGTGCACTTCCATGACACGTACGGCCAGGCGCTGGCGAACACCCTCGCGGCGCTGCAGTGCGGCGTGTCCATCGTCGACGCTTCGGCCGGCGGACTCGGCGGCTGCCCCTACGCCGAGAGCGCGACCGGGAACCTGGCCACCGAGGATCTGCTGTGGCAACTAGCAGGCCTGGGCATCGAGACGGGTGTGGACCTCGACAAGCTGGTGGCGACGAGTGTCTGGATGGCCGCTCAGCTCGGTCGGCCCAGCCCGTCCCGGGTGGTTCAGGCGCTGGCGGGCTGAGGCTGCAGTTTGCCGCGCCGCCTACGCTGGGAGGGTGCCTCGACGTAATACGCCAGCCCGTCGCCGTGCCGGTGAACAGCCGCGCCCGCTCGGCTCGATGAGCACCGAGCGCAGCGAGGCCTGGCGCGGGGTGGACTTCAGGGTGCGGACCGTCACGGGAGCAGCCACCGGTGCGCCGTATCGCTGCCCCGGCTGCGACCAGCTGCTGAGGCCCGGCACACCGCACGTGGTGGCCTGGCCGGCCGACGACTTGGACGCCGCCGACCGACGGCACTGGCACACTGCGTGCTGGTCGGGCCGCACACAGCGCGAGCCCGGTACCCAACGGTCGCGCAATGCTCCTCGCTACGGCTGAGGCAGCGACCGCCGACGCGCTATGAATATCAGCGGGCCTGCTGGCGAGGCACCACGACCTCGCGAAGGATGAGGGTCAGCACGGCAACCAGCGGAATGGACACCAGGAAGCCGAGCACGCCCAACATCGCGTAGCCGGCCAGCGCGCCGACCACTGCGGCCGCGGGACTGATCCGGACCGATTCGTCGAGCAGGCGCCTCATCAGCACGACTCGATTCAGCACCTCGTAGCCGACGAAGAAGCAGATCACCGCAATGCCGGTCGGGACCGATTCGAGCAACACCACAGTGCTGACGACTGCGGCCGCAAGTACCGAGCCCACCAGCGGCAGGGTGTCCAGCACGGCGACCAGGAAGGCCAGCGCGATCGGGTACGGCACCCCGACTATCCAGAGGAACAGCAGGGTTGCGACACCCTTGATGATTGCCAGCGCGGTGGTACCGGCGACATATCGGCCGATCTGGTAGACGATCTTGTCGCCGATGCTGCTTACCTGCTGGCGGCGCGACGCCGGCGATATCCGGTAGGCAAAGCCGGTGATGTCGCGCAGGTAGGTCAGGAAGTACAGCGTCATCACTGACAGCGAGAAGATCGAGAAGATCGTGGTGGCCAGCGTGGTGCCGACCGAGAGCAGGTTTCCGGCCAGTTGCTTGATCAGCTGAGAGTCATGCAGATAGTTCTGCACCGATTTCAGGATCCCGAACCGGCGGTCCAGTTCGGCGACCCGGTGATTGTTCTGCAGCTCGGTGACGTAGTTCGGCAGGTTGTGGGCGAAAGTGGCCGACTGATCGACCAGCGGCGGAACCACAGCGAAGCCGATGCCGGTGATGAACAGCAAAGTCACCACGAAGACGACCGCAACCGACAGGCCGCGGTTGAGTCCCAGGAGCTGGACGCGCCGAACCGCCGGATCCAGTCCGGCTGCCAGGAACAGCGACAGCCCGATCAGGATCAGCGTATCGGCGCCGCGCTCGAGTGCGCGGAACAGCAGGTAGGCGATCCCGAAGCCGATGGACGCCGTGAGGCCGAGCCGGAACGGGGAGTAGGTGGCGAATCCGCGTTGGCCGCCAGGCGGTTCCGGACGGCCGGGCAGAACCGTCACGACGTACTGGAGTTGTCGACGATCGCTCCCAGCTTCTCGTTCAGGTCACGAAGGGCCTGATGGGTCTTGGCCTGTTCGGCGGCCAGCGTCTCGGCTTGTGCGCGCGCCTGCGCGATCAGGTCGGAGGACTGCTTCTCGGCGTCGGTCACCAACTGCCTGGCCAGCCGGCTGGCATTGTCAGCCGCGGACCGTTGCTCGCGCTCGGTAGCGCTACGACGCTGCCGCAGGGTGATCTCGAAGTCTTGGTCGGCGGTCCGGCGACGCTGCTCGCTCTCGGTATCTGCCGCTGCGCGAACAGCCGCGGCCTCATCGTCCAATCGCTTGCGCTCGGCAGCCGAGACCTCATTCAACTTGGCGGCCTCCGCATGGGCCTGCTCGAGTTCCGAACTCGCCTGGGCGCGAGCCGTGGCCAGTTTCTGATCTGCCTCGGCGGAGCGCTGCTTGGCCGCGGCCAGCAGACGCTGTTGCTCGCTGGCGGCGTCGGCGCGCAGCTTTTCGGCTTCGGCGCGAGCGGCGGCAAGAACCTTGTCAGCCTGCTCCTCGGCCGAGCGCCGGATCTGTGCGGATTCCTCGTTTGCGAGCTCCAGCATGTCCCGGATACGCGCGGAGACGTTCGCCGGACTGATGTCGGACGCTTTGGCCAACTGTCGTGACAAGGACTCGATGTGTGCGTCGCGACTGGCCAACTGAGCGGCCCGTTCCGCGCTGGATGCCTGCGCGCTGTCTCGGCCGGACTGCAGTTGGGCAATCTCAGCCTCGGCACGCAGTACGTACTCGTCGACCTGCCGTTTGTCGTATCCGCGCATGGCGATATCGAAGTGCGGTTCGTCGTCGCCGAGTAGGGGCAGAAGGTCAGTAGGTTCGTTGTCTGCTGCCATAACCCCATCGTCGCACGGCCGGCCGACGCTGCTGATCAGTGCACCCATGTCGGTTTGATGAATCGCGTTGTTCCTCGGCTATGCGCCTCGGCTGTCTGATTGTTCCTCGGCTATGCGCCTCGGAAGCGATTGATGGCTTGCTCGTGTCGAGCCCGGAACTCGTGGTCGAGGATGCCTTGGCCCTCGCCGTCGGCGAGGCAGAGCACGCCGACCTTGCCCTGATGCAGATTGCGGTGCACGTCGAATGCGGCCTGACCTGTATCGGCCAGGGAGTAGACCTTCGACAGAGTGGGATGGACCGCGCCCTTGGCGATCAGCCGATTGGCTTCCCATGACTCCCGATAGTTGGCGAAATGCGATCCGACGATGCGCTTGAGGCTCATCCACAGGTAGCGATTGTCGAACTCGTGCCAGTACCCCGACGTGGAGGCGCAGGTGACGATCGTCCCGCCGCGTTTGGCGACGTAGACCGATGCGCCGAAAGTTTCCCGACCGGGGTGCTCGAACACGATGTCTGGATCATCGCCGCCGGTCAGCTCCCGGATCTTGGCTCCGAGCCGCTTCCACTCGCGCGGATCCTGGGTGTGTTCGTCAGACCAGAACCGATAGTCCTCGGCGGTGCGGTCGATGATGAGCTCGGCGCCCATCCGTCGGCATAATTCGGCCTTTTCCGGCGAGGAGACCACGCACACCGGTATCGCACCACCGTTGAGAGCGAACTGGGTGGCGTAGCCGCCCAGGCCACCGGACGCGCCCCAGATCAGGACCACATCGCCCTGCTTCATACCGGCGCCGTTGTGGCTGACAAGCTGCCGGTACGCGGTCGAGTTCACCAGTCCGGGGGACGCGGCCTCCTCCCAGGACAGGTGCTCGGGCTTGGGCATCAGCTGGTTGGACTTCACCAGCGCCAGTTCGGCCAGGCCGCCGAAGTTGGTCTCGAAGCCCCAGATGCGCTGTTGCGGATCCATCATGGTGTCGTCGTGGCCCTGTGGGTCTTCGAGTTCGACGGACAGACAGTGCGCGACGACGCGGTCGCCGACGTGCCATTTCGTGACACCGGGCCCGGTCTTGAGGACCACGCCGGAAAGGTCAGAACCCACTACGTGATAAGGCTGATCGTGCTTGCGGGCAAGCTCAGAGGTCTTGCCGTAGCGCTTGAGGAATTCGAACGTCGAGACCGGCTCGAAGATCGACGTCCACACGGTGTTGTAGTTGATGGCGCTGGCCATCACCGCGATCAGCGCCTCGCCCGGACCGACCTCGGGAGTGGGTACCTGCTGCAGATGCAGTGACTTGCGCGGGTCCTTTTCCTTGCTGGTCAGGCCGGCGAACATGCCCGCCTCGTCGGCGCGCACGACCATCCCGTTGTAGGAGTCCGGCACCGTGAGGTCGGCAAGGGCGGCGGCGGTCCGCTCAGGTCCGGCCGCGATGGCTTGGCGAATCTGATCCATATCGTTGCCTGCTTCCAGTTCGGGAGTGGGCGAGGGTTGCGATGAGGTTACTGACGAGTAACGCGGTTCGCGAGGTGTCGTGATCGGTTCCACGTTCCGATCGCGCAACCTGCTCGGGCCCCCCACCGGAGATAGTTGCTCAATCGGTGGCTTGACGGGGTAACTGCTAGCTGACTGGTGCCGGCTCGACCAGCTCGACGAGCACCCCACCGGCGTCCTTGGGGTGGACGAAGTTCACCCGCGAATTCGAAGTGCCGCGACGAGGCTCGTCGTAGAGCAGCCGCAGACCTTCAGCTCGCAGATCGGCCGATGTTTGGTCGATGTCATCGACGGTGTAGGCAAGCTGCTGGATGCCTGGCCCGTCACGATCGATGAATTTCGCGATTGTGGACCTGTCGTTGAGCGGTGCGAGCAGTTGGACTCGGGTAGTTCCGTCGCCGACCGCGAGCATGGCTTCCGAGACGCCCTGCTCCTCGTTGATTTCGGTGTGCACGCTCACAAACCCGAATGTCTTCTCATAGAAGGAGATCGCAGCGTCGAGATCGGGTACCGCAATGCCGACGTGGTCTATGCGCAGGATCGTCATCCCCACATGGTGGCGTTCGTAAGCGCCTTCAGGCACCGCCAGGTGGCGTGACTCATAGCCTCGGGGCTCTGCTGCCGAGCCACTCGTGGTTATCGTGGTGGCACTGCGCCGCACTGGTCGTGCGGCATACAAGCGGCATGCTGGGCGCGATCGGCGTCCGGCGGCACCCCAGGAGGATTCATGTCCGGCACAACCTCGGTCATCGTCGGTGGCGCCCGTACCCCGATGGGTCGGCTGCTCGGCTCGCTCAAGGATTTCTCCGGTTCAGACCTCGGTGGTATCGCGATCAAGGCCGCGTTGGAAAAGTCCGGGGTATCGGCAGATGCAGTCGAATACGTGATCATGGGCCAGGTGCTGCAGGCCGGCGCCGGTCAGATCCCGGCGCGTCAAGCTGCGATCAAGGGCGGAATCTCACCATCCATCCCGGCACTGACCATCAACAAGGTCTGCCTGTCGGGCATCGACGCGATTGCATTGGCCGACCAGTTGATCCGGGCCGGCGAATTCGACGTCGTTGTCGCCGGTGGCCAGGAATCGATGACGCAGGCGCCGCACCTGTTGACCAAGTCCCGGGAAGGATTCAAGTACGGCGACGTGCCGTTGATCGACCACATGGCCTACGACGGTCTGTGGGATGCGATGACCGATCAGGCGATGGGCAACCTGACCGAGGACGCCAACGCCGGTGATCGGGAGTTCAGCAGGGCCGAGCAGGACGCGTTCTCCGCTCGCAGCCACCAGCGGGCTGCGGAGGCATGGAAGAACGGCGTATTCGACGACGAGGTCACCGCGGTGTCCATCCCGCAGCGTAAGGGCGAGAAGATCGAGTTCAAGTTCGACGAGGGCATCCGTGCAGACACCACCACCGAGTCGCTGAGCAAGCTCCGTCCGGCCTTCCGCAAGGACGGCACGATCACTGCGGGCTCGGCATCGCAGATCTCCGACGGTGCGTCTGCGGTCGTCGTGATGAGCAAGGCCAAGGCGGAAGAACTCGGCCTGGAATGGCTTGCCGAGATCGGCGCGCACGGCGTGGTGGCCGGCCCCGACTCGACCCTGCAGTCCCAGCCGGCCAACGCGATTCGCAAGGCGGCCGGTAAGGAAGGCATCGAGGTCGCCGACCTGGATCTGATCGAGATCAACGAGGCATTCGCCGCTGTGGGCCTGGCCTCGGTGAAGGAACTCGGCGTCGATCCCGAGATCGTGAACGTCAACGGTGGCGCCATCGCGATGGGGCACCCGATCGGTTCGTCCGGCGCTCGAATCACCCTGCACCTCGCGCTGGAACTCAAGCGCCGCGGCGGTGGCATCGGGGTGGCGGCACTGTGCGGCGGCGGGGGTCAGGGCGACGCTCTGATCGTGCGCGTTCCGAAGACTGCATAGCCGAATCGGCTCGGATCGGTGGTGTCGCGACGGCGCGAGGTTGACGTAGCAGACTTGGTGGAACGGGCCCGCGAGGCCGACCCTCGGGCCGTCGCTCGCCTGATCACACTCGTCGAGAGCGACTCGCCGAAACTGCGCGAGGTCGCCCAACGGTTGATGCAATTCACCGGGCATGCGCAGGTAGTGGGAATCACGGGATCGCCCGGGGTGGGGAAGTCCACGTCAACGGCCGCATTCGTGACGGCGCTGCGGCAGGCGGGCAAGCGGGTCGGCGTGCTGGCGGTGGACCCTTCCTCGCCATTCTCGGGTGGGGCGCTGCTCGGCGATCGGGTGCGGATGCAGGAGCATGCCACCGATCCGGGCGTGTTCATTCGTTCGATGGCGACCCGGGGTCATCTTGGCGGGCTTGCTGCTGCAGCGCCACAGGCGCTGCGGGTGCTCGATGCCGTTGGCTGTGACGTGGTGCTGATCGAGACGGTGGGAGTCGGCCAGTCCGAGGTGGAGGTCGTGCAGTTGGCCGACACCACGGTGGTTCTGCTGGCACCGGGAATGGGCGACGGGATCCAGGCCGCCAAGGCCGGAATCCTCGAGATCGCCGACCTGTTCGTGGTCAACAAGGCCGATCGAGACGGCGCCGACCAGGTTGCGCGCGACATCCGCTACATGCAGTCCCTCGGCGGCCGGCATTCTGAGCCGGGTGCGTGGCGACCGCCGATCCTCAAGACCGTTGCGGCGCGCTCCGAGGGGATCGATGACGTCGTGGCGGCCATCGATAATCATCGGCGTTGGATGGACAGCCACGGGGAACTGCGCCGTCGACGCGAGGCTAGAGCCGAGGCCGAGGTCGAGGCGATCGCAGTTGAAATCGTCCGGCGCAAGTTCGGCGAAATCCACGGTGCGGCTGCGCTCGGGGAGCTTGCCAGCCGTGTTGCGGCCGGCAAGCTCGATCCCTATTCGGCGGCCGACGAGCTGGTCGCATCGATCCCGACCTGATTGATTGCTCGGCCTTATTCGCACAGCGCCGGAGGACCGTGGCGCCGCGGCGCGGGCAATACATTCCGGGCCCGATCCGGGTCGTTTGGCCGACGTGAAGGCTTCTCTGCGCTCTCGTCACCTTTGATTCGGCGTCTCGTTTGAAAGATCACCGTCGTGTCCCCGCCTTCGAGGCGTCGAACTCTCTTGGAGTGTCATGCTCAAGCGCGCTGCCCTCTCGATGCTCGCCGCCGGAGCGTCCGGAATGGCTCTGCTCATCCCAGTAGCAGCATCAGCAGCTTCAAGTCCAGCGACAGCAGCAGCATCGAACTCGACCGGCTTCACGGTGACCCAGAACGTGCTGGCCGGCCTGAAGAATGCGACCGATCTCGGACCTGCTGCGGCGAGTACCCCGCTGACCCTGACGGTCTCACTTGCTCGGCCGAACGTCGCCGCCGAGAAGGCTCTGATCAGCGCCGAGCACAACCCGGCAAGCGCCGAGTACCGGCACTTCCTGACCCCGGCGCAGTTCGCGGCGCGATTCGGTGTCCCAGCCGCACAGCGCTCCGCGGTGATCTCCTACTTCGGCTCCGGCGGTGCGACGGTCAGCCGGGCCTCGACAGCGGGCGACGTGTACACCGTGCGCAGCGACGTCGGGCATCTCGCGACCCTGCTCAGTACGTCGTTCCGCAATTACTCCACATCCGGAACCTCGTTCCTGGCCAACACGAAAGCGCCGGTCACGCCTGCCGCGCTCGGGATCACCAACATCAGCGGCCTCAACACCCTGCAGCATTACTCGCTGCCAGCAAAGCTGCACCACGCTCCCGCGCAGGGCACCTGCCTTCCGGCGCTGCCGTGCGTCGGCGGCACCACCCCGCAGGATCTGTGGTCGGTCTATCAGCAGCCCGCCGCGCATACCGGTGCCGGTCAGAAGATCGCCATCTTCGGTGAGGGCGCGACCGACGGCGTGATCAGCGATCTGCGCGCGTTCGAGACACATTTCGGCCTGCCGCAGATACCCGTCAGCGTCGTTCGCCCCGCTGGCGACTCGGGATTCACCGACGACAGCGGCCGGCCCGAGTGGAACATCGACACCCAGGCGTCCAGCGGCATGGCGCCGAACGCCGACAGCATGTCGCTGTACTTCGGCCAGGACCTGTCCGACGCCGACGTGGCTCGGGTATTCAGCACCTTCACCGACGATGCCTCCAGCCCGATGCAGGCGTCGGCAAGTTACGGCGAGTGCGAGACGGTACCAGTGGTGAGCCCGGTCGTCGGGCAGGTCTTCGCCACCTCTGGCCTGGCCTCGTTGCCGGTTCAGTTCGGACTCGGCAACAACAGTGACGCCGCCCTCGATCAGATCACCCGGCAGGCAGCAGCCGAAGGCAAGACGATCTTCGTCTCTACCGGCGACACCGGTTCGTCATGTCCGATCGTGGCTGCGCCGGTCATCGGTGCCGGAAATGGTGTGGTCAACCAGGTGGTGCCGATCACCAACTCGCCCGCCTCGTTGCCTTACGTCACGGCGGTCGGCGGCACGGTGCTGTACACGAACGGCAGCGGTGCCCGCTCGCGCGAGTACGGCTGGGCATTTTCCGGTGGCGGCAGCACCTTGTTCACCCCTCAACCGGACTACCAGGTCGGCACGGCGAACAACAACGTCCCGTGTGTGACCGCCCCGTCGGTGACCTGCCGCGGCATCGCCGACGTGTCCGCGCAGTCCGGTGACGTGGTCGGAAACGGCTACGACATCGTAAGCGGCGGCACCTTCACCGAAGGAGGTGGCGGCGGGACTTCGCTGTCCTCGCCGCTGTGGGAGGGGATGTGGGTTCGGATTCAGTCGGCGTCGAGCAACGCGGCTGGTAACGGCTTCGCGAACTATCCGCTGTACCGGGTCGGCAACAATTCGGCCAGCTACCCAAGGGATTTCTTCGACGTGAACTCCCTGGATCTGAGCACCGGGTTGCCTGCCAGCAACGGTCTCTATCCGACGTTGCCCGGTTGGGACTACGTGACCGGCTTCGGTACTCCACGAGTGTCCGGACTGATCTGCGACATCGACGGGTCTTGCTGAAGGGTTCTCACTCGCCGGCAGCGGATAGTTCCACTTCCAGCAATGACTCTTCGTGCAGCTCTTCCTGGTACGCACGGTGGCCGCCGCGCAGACCGAACAGCCGTTTGGACAGCAGCAGATACACCACGGCTGCCAGGTTGAGTACCAGCGCAGCGACTCGTAGAACGGTTGTTTTCTCGATGATCTCGTAGATCTCCAGCGGCAGGAAAAGCGACGTCGCCACCACCGCGAAGTACTCGCCCCAACGCTTGAGCAGCCACAGACCAATACCCTCCACGATCTGTAGCAGGCCGTAGAAGATCAGGAAGGCCGCCACCAGATCGAGCGTGGACCCCTTTGCATTCAAGGCTTTCTCGACCGAATGAATCAGTCCGGAGTCGCTGGCGTTCCAGCCGAGCTGGTTGAGCAACGGCTTGGCCGCGCTGAGGTCGCGGTCGAACACCTCGCGGATGCTCACCTGACTGGACTTGAACTGCAGCACCGCGATGCCGAGCAGCAGTACGAGCCCGCCACGCAGCCAGCGTTCGATCGCCAGGAGTCGCAGGATGAAGGCCGAGCGCAGGGCCTTGCCACGCAGCAGCACGGGTGCGTTCTCGGCAGGTCCACTGCCGAGCGGTTCGCCCAGCACGTAGGTCCCACAACGTAAGCATCGCCAAGCCGGACCGAGCGGCGTGCTCGCCTCGAGCTTCTTCCGATATTCGGGCTCGAGCGGCCCGTACGTCACGTGCCCGGCACGCGCGCAGGCGCGCAGATTCCAATCCACCCGCAGACTGTAACGGCAGGAACTAGCGGGTGCTTCGCAATCGAACTAGCGGTAGGCCGAAATCCCGGTGAGTTGTTCGCCCAGCACCAGGGTGTGAACCTCGTGGGTGCCCTCGTAGGTGTAGACGGTTTCAAGGTTGACGGCGTGACGCAGCACGGGGTATTCGGTGGTGATCCCGGAGCCGCCGAGGATGCTGCGGGCTTCCCGGCACACTTCCAACGCCGACCGCACGTTGGAGAACTTGCCATAGCTGATCTGGTGCGGCTTGATGAGGTGCGCGTCCTTGAGGTCGCAGAGGCGTTTGGCCACCAACTGCATGTTCTGCACTGCCACCGCGAGCTCAGCAAACTTGCGCTGGGTGAGCTGGAACGAGGAGATCGGCTTGCCGAACTGGATCCGGCTGCCTGCGTAGTCCAGCGTGCTCGCCAGCGCGTCACGGGCAGCCCCGACGACTCCGTTGACGATGCCGAACCGCGCTTCGGTCAGGCAACCGAGCGGTGCCTTGAGACCTTTGGCTTTGGGCAGTTGAGCGCTGGCCGGCAGCCGTACCTCGTCAAAGCTGAGTTCGGAGGTGATGGAGGCGCGCAGCGAGATCTTGTGGTGCACGTCGGACGCGGTGTAGCCGGGCGTCCCCTTCTCGACCAGAAACCCGGTGATCCCCTCATCGGTGCGCGCCCATACGACCGCGACGTCGGAAATCGAACCGTTCGTGATCCACATCTTCGAGCCGTGCAGGATCCAGTCCGCGTCATCGCCAGGCCCGGATCGGCGCGCGTAGGTCCGCATCGAACCAGGATCGGACCCGGCATCGGATTCGGTCAGGCCGAAGCAGCCGATTGCCTCGCCGTGGGCCATTCGAGGCAGCCACTCCTGCTTCTGCTCCTCGCTGCCGTAGGCGTAGATCGCATACATCGCCAGTGACCCCTGCACGCTCACCAGGGAGCGCAGCCCGGAGTCGACCGCTTCGATCTCCACGCAGGCCAAGCCGTACTGGGTGGCTGTCGATCCCGCGCAGCCGTAGCCCTGCAGGTGCATGCCCAGCACCCCGAGCTTGCCGAATTCCAGCGCAAGGTCGCGAGCAGGCAAGGTACCTGCCTCGAACCACTCGGCGATGTTGGGCCTGAGTTGGTCGTCGGCGAAGCGTCGAATCGTGTCCCTGAACAGCCTGTCATCGGTGGACATCAGGTCGTCGAGATCGAGCAGATCGAGGCGATCCAGTGCGTCACTCATACGCGCCACCTTACGTCCGCAGCACGGTGTGCGTCTGCATAGCGTGGCCCACACTAGGCTGACCGTCATGCCCGATCCGTTGCCCTTCGACCCGGTGGAACGGGCCGGTGAGTCCTGGGCGCGGCATTTCCCGGATGCCGGCGAGGACGTCTACTCCGCGATGCGGGCCGTGACGTCCATCATGCGTGCCCAGCAGGTCCTGCTCGCTGGTCTGGACGCGGCGCTGCGGTCGTTCAACCTCACGTTCTCCCGGTACGAGGCACTCGTACTGCTGACCTTCTCCTCGACGGGTTCCTTGCCGTTGTCCAAGATCGGCGAACGGCTGCAGGTGCACGCAACCAGCGTTACCAACGTCATCGATCGGCTCGAATCATCGGGATTCGTCCGCCGTGAGCCAAATCCGCGCGACGGGCGCGGCACCTTGGCCGTGATCACCGATGAAGGGCGCAAGGTCGCCGAGGGCGCCACCCGCGAATTGCACAAGAACCAGTTCGGTCTGGCGACGTTGAGCCGGACCGAGTTGGATCAGTTGTTCGCCATCCTGCGCCGCCTGCGACTGGACGCCGGAGACTTCGAGATCTGAGCCGAGCGCACCGGACCGGTACGTTGGAACGTGATGCCTGACGACGAAATCGCCGCCGAATCGCCAACCGGGATGGCTGAACGACATCCCGAACTGGTCGCCAACACGAAACGTGCTGGCCACTACGCCAACCTGATCACGCATGGACTGCTGCGCTGGGCGCTGCGGATTGCCTTCCCGCTGATCTGCGCGAACGCGCTGCTGCGCGCGCTGCCGTACAAGGCCAGCATCGCTGGCGTCCCGTTCCGCGTGCAGGCAACGCTGATCACGCAACGCGGTTTCTCAGCCGAGACCACCTTCGGAAATTGGGAGTTCCCGCACGTCGACGGACTGCCCTTCGGCGTCCACGTGTCCCCGGAGAACGTCGATCTGCTGCGGCTGAGCCGTAACGCCAACCCAGACCTGTCCAGTTACGTCGAGCAGTTGAAGTCCGGCTTCGCCGACCAGCTGACCTGGATCGTGTTGTGGCTGCTGGGAGTTGCCCTGCTCGGTGTGGTGCTCGGCCTGTTGATGTCTGCCGGCCTGAACATGGCAATCGGTTACCTGCGCAATCTCGACCGCCGCCCCGACGAGCTGCGGATCAGGGTCCGGCAGCTCGGCATCGCCACGCTGGCCGTTGTCCTCGTGGCCGGGTACGGCTTCTTCACGTTCAACGACGGATGGACCAAACAGTCGAGGCTGACCGGCACGCTGGGTGCGGCGCAGCTGTTCCCGTCCGAGCTTTCGCAGTTCTACAACCGGCAGTCAAAGGTCTATGACGTGCTCGGTTCGGTCGTCGGCATCCAGTCCGCGTTGCAGGCCCGGATCGACGCTCAGAACACCCCGGACACCGCCTACAACATCATGTTCATCTCCGACCTGCATCTGGCCGCGGTATATCCACTGGTGCAGCAGTACGTCAATTCCTTCGACGTGAAGCTGATCATCAACACCGGCGACGAGTCAGAGTTCGGCAGCGCCGCCGAGATGACACCGAATTATCTCGCAGGAATCAGCGAGATCACCAAGAATGTGCCGATGTTGTGGATGGCCGGCAATCACGATTCGCCCGACACGATAAGGGTGATGAGCAGGATCAAGGGCGTCACCGTCCTCGGTGGTAAGCAGCGACAGTCCGACGGTAGCTACGCCGTGACCGGGTCTTGGGTCCGTGCGCTTGGCCTGACTGTCGGTGCCGTGCCGGATCCGCGGGTGTACGGCGCGACCGGCGTGTACGGCTCGGCCGTCGACTCCGATACCGACAAGCTGGAACGCGATTCGATGGATGCGGCGGCAGCAAAGGTCGGCAAGAACAGCTACTTCGACATCATGGCCAGTCATGAGCCGGCCGCCACCGGCGAGCTGACCAAGAAGTTGCCCGGCCAGATCAGGCAGACCAATGCCGGACACACCCACTCGCAGAACAAGACCGGTGACATCCAGCGCAACAAGGTCATCGACCTGGTCGAGGGATCGACCGGTGCCGGTGGCCTGGACAACATCAATCGCGGTGTGGACCCACCGCCGATCGAGTTCAGCATCGAGTCGGTGAGTTCGACCTGCCAGTTCACTAAGCTACTGAGGTTTCAGCTCGCCGATCCTGCCGCACCGGTGGCCTCCGGTCCCGCCGCGGTACGCGATGACGTCACGGTGTCGACGGTGTACCTGAAGCCGCAGCAGATCCCCGACGATCGTAAGTGCGAGATTGCCGATGGGATCAGCCAGACGCTGGCCTTCGACGTCGTGACCGTACCGACCAGATAGCCGGTGTTGAGCGCCCCGGCCGGCCCCGGCTGGCCCCGCTGGCCCCGGCTGGCCCTGGTCGGCTCCGGTGCGCCCGGTGGGTTACGCACCGCTGATTGAGTTACGCGTTACATCGCGTAACTCAGTCAACGGGGCGTAACTCAAGGACGGGACGCACGCGCGGTCGGCACGGCTGGCACGTGTCGGCACGGCTGGCCCTGGTGGGCTCAGGTGCGCCCGGTGGGCTCCGGTGGGCTCAGTTACGCACGGCTGATCGAGTTACGCGTTGTACTGCGTAACTCGATCAGGGCCGCGTAACTCGAGGACGGGACGCACGCGCGGTCGGCTCCGGCTGGCGCCGCGTAACTCAAGGACGGGACGCACGCGCGGTCGGCATGGCTGGCCCCGGTGCGCCCCGGTGCGCCCCGGCTGGCTCCGGTGCGCCCGGTGGGCTCAGTTACGCGTTCCTGACCGAGTTACGCGTTACATCGCGTAACTCAGTCAACGGGGCGTAACTCAAGGACGGGACGCACGCGTGGCCGCCCGGCTGGCTCCGGTGCGCCCGGTGGGCTCAGTTACGCACGGCTGATCGAGTTACGCGTTGTACTGCGTAACTCGATCAGGGCCGCGTAACTCGAGGACGAGAGGCACGCGCGGTCGGCGCGGCTGGCCCGGTCGGCACGGGTAGCACGGCTGGCCAGATAGCCGATGAACGGTGCGCTAGCTGACAGCTGATTCGGTGACTGCGATGCTTCGGCGGCCACAGTCGACCCGCGCCCTACGCCCGAGCGGGAGCAGTCCCATCGGCGAGGAGTGCCCGTAATCCAGATTGGCGACGAACGGTAGGTCGGCGCGTCCGGCCAGCAGCAGCTCGGCCTTGATCTGTTCGTACAAGGCAAGCGTGTCGCGTAACGAGTACTCCAACGGGCGGGAGAACAGCAGGGCTGAGATCCGTTCAAGAATGCCCAGCGCGGCGTAGTTGCGCAGCCAGTTCGTGACTTGGCCGATCGGTGGTTTCTCCTCTGAGATCTCCAGGTGCAGCACTGCGTTGTCGAACGCCTCGGCCTCGGGCCAGATGTCGGTACCGACGGCCATTGCCAGCACTTCCATGCAGCCGCCGATGATCGGGCCCTCGACAGGCTCCTCGGCGGTTTGTATCCACAGCCAGCCGTAGTTCGGCACCCACCGGCGTGGCCGACTCAGGTTGGCCGTGTCGTTCCAGTCGAGGTACTCCTCGGTCCACTCGGTCGCCGGCGCAAGTTCACCGATCCGATCAGCAGACATCGCGGCGCGCCGGAACTCCGAGATCGTGTACGGATGGATCCCGCCGGCCTCGGCCGCGTTGACCAGCACAGACATTCCGTAGAACGATCCGACGCCGGCCTTGCGATGTACCAGATGCTGGACGGTGGTGTCGGAGAATCCCGTGAACACCTTCGGGTGGGCCGCGATCAGATCGAGATCGAGGAACGGAACTGTCCGGATCGATTCGTTTCCACCGATGACGGTGATGATTCCTGCGACGTCGGGATTTTCCAGCGCCCAGTGCAGGTCCTGAGCCCGCGCGTGTGGATTGTCGCGCAGCCAGGCCGGATCCCGGGTCGCGTTAGGCGTTTCGATGACTGTGAATCCGAAGGTCTCGGCCAGCTGTCGTTTGCCCTGCTCGAAGCGGCCGGGCAGGACTGACGCGCCACCCCAGGACAGCGAGATGACCGCGACCGTGTCACCACGCTGCAATGCGGGCGGCTTGATCAGACTCGGGGTCGCCATGGGGCGATCCTGCCCTACCCCAAAAGCGACTTTCGGGAGGGCGCAGTGTGACGAGGGGTACTCGGACGTCCTAGTAATTAGTAGGACGTCCGAGTATTCTGGTCGTTATGGATTCAGAGCAGATCAAGTCCGGTCGCGACCGGTGGCAGGAGCGGTACGAGAACTCCCGGATCGCCGATCGGGACTTCACGACGCTGTCCGGGACCGAAGTCGAGCCGGTGTACGGCCCGGAGGCCGGCGCCGACGATCCGCGTTTCGAGCGGATCGGTTGGCCGGGGGAGTTCCCGTTCACCCGGGGCCTGCACGCATCCGGTTACCGCGGCAAGCCGTGGACCATCCGGCAGTTTGCCGGTTTCGGCAACGCCGAGCAGACCAACGAGCGGTACAAGATGATCCTCGCCGAGGGCGGCCATGGGCTCTCTGTCGCCTTTGACATGCCGACGCTGATGGGTCGCGACTCCGACGACCCGCGTTCGCTCGGCGAGGTCGGACACTGCGGCGTAGCCATCGACTCGGTCGCCGACATGGACGTGCTGTTCGAGGGCATCGACCTGGGCGACGTCACGACCTCGATGACGATCTCCGGCCCGGCAGTGCCGGTGTTCTGCATGTACGTGGTCGCCGCCGAACGTCAGGGCGTCGACATCGCGACGTTGAACGGCACGCTGCAGACCGACATCTACAAGGAATACATCGCGCAGAAGGAGTGGATCTACCCTCCCGAGCCGCACCTGAAGCTGATCGGCGATCTGATGGAATACGTCGACGCCGAGATCCCGAACTACAAGCCGCTGTCGGTCTCCGGGTATCACATTCGGGAGGCCGGCTCGACCGCCGCGCAGGAACTCGCGTTCACCCTTGCCGACGGGTTCGGATACGTCGAGCTGGGATTGTCCCGTGGCATGGACATCGACCGGTTCGCGCCCGGTCTGTCGTTCTTCTTCGACGCCCATCTGGACTTCTTCGAGGAAATCGCGAAATTCCGCGCCGCGCGCCGGATCTGGGCCCGCTGGTTGCGCGATGTCTATGGAGCCAAGACGGCCAAGGCGCAGTCGCTGCGGTTCCACACCCAGACCGCGGGTGTCTCGCTAACCGCGCAACAGCCTGAGAACAACATCGTCCGGACCGCGATCGAGGCACTGGCCGCGGTTCTGGGTGGCACCAACTCGCTGCACACCAACGCCCTCGACGAGGTCCTTGCGCTGCCCAGCGACAAGTCTGCGCAGATCGCGCTGCGAACCCAGCAGGTGATCGGCGAAGAGATCGGCGTCTTGAATGTCGCCGATCCGCTCGGTGGTTCCTGGTACGTCGAGGCCTTGACCGACAAGATCGAGGCCGAGGCGGAGAAGATCTTCGATCACATCAAGGAGATGGGCGGCGACGGCACGATCACCTCGGGCCTGCTGCGTGGCATCGAGGACGGCTGGTTCACCGGGGAGATCGCAGAGAGCGCGTTCCGTTACCAGGTGTCGTTGGAGAAGGGCGACAAGCGCGTCGTCGGTGTCAACGTCAACCAGGGTGAATACGGCGATCCGCTGGAGATCCTGCGCGTCTCGCACGAGATGGAGCTGGAGCAGCGTGAGCTGATCAAGAACCGTCGGGCCGAGCGAGACGACGCAGCGGTGTCGGAGGCGCTCGACCGGATGGTGCAGGCGGCCAAGGACAGTCAGAACACCTTGCCGGCAATGCTGGACGCGGTGCGAGCCGAGGCGACCCTCGGCGAGATCTGCAACGCGTTCAAGCCGCTGTGGGGCGAGTACCGCGAGCCTGCCCGGTTCTGACGTTTTCCAGTGTTGACGTCGCAGTCCGAGGACAGCGACGTCAGCGCGGGTCAGGCTTTTCCGGGGGCGACGGTCGTGGTTTGCAGCGACCTGGGAAAATGAACGCCATGCGCCCTGGCAAACCTGGTAAACCCGGCACCCCCGGTCCTGCAAGCTCCCGAACCGCCCCGCGAACGCCGTCGCCGGCCATGGCCGCCGCGATGACCGGTGCCGTCGACCTCGCCGCCGTGAAGGCGCGCTCCGAGGCTGCCGCGCGCGCGGCCAGCGCACCACCACCGGCGGCCGGTGACTACGTGATCGATGTGGGTGAGGCCGACTTCCAGGCCAAGGTGCTCGATCGTTCGTTCCAGGTTCCGGTGCTGCTGGATCTGTGGGCCGACTGGTGTGAGCCGTGCAAGACGTTGTCGCCGATCCTGGAGAAGCTGGCCGGTGAGTCCGCCGGCGCTTGGGTGCTGGCAAAGATCGACATCGAGGCCAATCAGCGGATCGCCCAGATGCTGCAGGTGCAAAGCATCCCGACGGTGTTCGCGGTGATCGGCGGCCAGCTGGTTCCCGGCTTCCAGGGTGCATTGCCCGAGGACCAGATCCGCGAGTTCATCGGCGCACTGCTGCAAGCTGCCCAGCAGGCCGGCTTGTCAGGCACCGGAGCTGCCGCGACGGACGCCGAGCCCGGTCAGCCCGGCGAAAGCCAGCCCGGTGAGGTCCTTGCCGAGCCGGAGGACGAACGGTTTACCGCAGCCGAGCAAGCTTTGCAGGACGGCGACCTCGACCTGGCAGCTCAGCGCTATCAAGCGATCTTGAACGTCGAGCCGGCCAACGCCGACGCTCAACTCGCACTTCGTCAGGTGGCGCTGCTGCAGCGGCTTTCGGCACTGCCCGCCGATGCCGTCGCGCTGGCCGACCAGTCGCCCGAGGACGTCGAGCGGCAGCTGGCCGCGGCGGACTTCGAGCTGTCGGCCAACGAGGTGGATAAAGCCTTCAGCCGCCTGATCGCATTGATCAAGCGGCTGAAGGGAGCCGAGCGCGACCAGGTTCGGGATCGGCTGGTCGAGTATTTCGAGCTGCTGGGTCCCGACGACCCGAGGGTCGGGCCGGCTCGCCGGGGTCTGGCAAACGCCCTGTTCTAGACGGTTCTAGATCGGGCCGCGCTTACATGTTCTCGCTGCCGCCGCTGTACACGTGCGGCATGATCGCGTCTGGCGGGATGACACCAAGCCGACCGGCCTGGTAATCCTCCAGGGTCTGTTGCAGCTCGGCGCGGGTGTTCATCACGAACGGTCCGTAGTGCGCCATCGGTTCCTTGATCGGCTCGCCACCCAGCAATATCACCTCGAGTGAAGATGTCCGGCTGTCCTGCTTTGCGTCGGCGTTGAACGTGATGCGGTCACCTGGACCGAACACGGCCATCTGCCCGGCGTGGATCGGCTGCGCTTTCGGCCCTACCGTCCCGCTGCCGGCCATCACGTAGCCAAGGGCGTTGTAGCTCGCCTGCCAGGGCAGCGACAGTTGTGCCCCGGCCGCGACCGAGGCGTGCAGCAAGGTGATCGGGGTGTGCGTCGAGCCGGGCCCGACGTGTCCGTCGACGTCGCCTGCGATGACGCGCAGCAGCGATCCGCCGTCCGGCGTGGCCAGCAGCAGCACCTGGCTCGCCTCGACCGGCTGATACTTCGGGGTGAGGAACTTGTCCTTGGCGGGCAGGTTCACCCAGAGCTGGAAGCCGTGGAACAGGCCACCGGATTCGACGAGCGCCTCCGGGGGAGTCTCGATGTGCAACAGGCCCGAGCCTGCGGTCATCCATTGGGTCGCGCCCTCGGTGATGACGCCGCCACCACCGTGGCTGTCCTGGTGGATGAATTGGCCCTCGATCAGGTACGTGACCGTCTCGAAGCCGCGGTGCGGATGCCACGGTGTGCCCTTGGGCTCGCCGGCGGCATAGTCCACCTCACCCATGTGATCCATCATGATGAACGGGTCGAGGTGCTGGTACGCGATGCCGGCCATCGTTCGCCGGACCGGGAATCCCTCGCCCTCGTAACCTTGCGGTGCGGTCGAGATCGCGACCACCGGGCGTTCGACGTCGCCGAGCGTCGCGGCCTTCACCCGGGGCAGTGTCAAAGTGTCTGCGGTGACGGCAGCCATGTCCTGAAGCCTCCTTATATCGTTGCGTGTGCAACTATATCTGAGAACCGGATGTCGGGCAGAACTATTCCGTCCCCATCCGGCCGGCGATCAGGCCTCGTGATGCAGCCAGATCGCGCCGAGCGGCGGCACTCGAACCGTCGCCGATGACGGCTGGCCGTGCCAGGACTTGTCCCCCGCGGTGACCGCGCCGAGGTTGCCCACCCCGGATCCGCCGTAGCTCTCGGCATCGGTGTTGAGGATCTCGGCCCACTCGCCGGACTTGGGAAGTCCGAGCCGGTAATCCTCGTGCGGTACCGCGGAGAAATTGACGACGACCGCGGCCACCGAGCCGTCATCCCCCCAGCGCAGGAAGGAGAACACGTTGCCGCTCGCGTCGTTGGCGTCGATCCAGCCGAAACCGGCCGGGTCGATGTCTTGGGACCATAGAGCCCGACGTTGCCGATAGGTGTTGTTGAGGTCGGTGACGAGCTGCTGAACCCCGGAATGGTCGGGGGAATCAAGCAGCCACCAATCCAGAGAGCGGCCTTCGCTCCACTCGCCACCCTGCGCGAACTCCGACCCCTGGAAGATGAGCTGTTTGCCCGGATGCGCCCACATGAACGCATACAGCGCCCGCAGGGTCGCCATTTGCTGCCACCGGTCGCCGGGGATCTTGTTCAGCAACGAGCCCTTGCCGTGCACCACCTCGTCGTGGCTGAACGGCAGCACGTAGTTCTCCGAATACGCATAGACCATCGAGAACGTCATCTGATGGTGGTGGTACTGGCGGTAGATCGGCTCGTGCTGGATGTAGCTCAGCGTGTCGTGCATCCAGCCCATGTTCCATTTGAAACCGAACCCGAGCCCGCCCAGATGGGTGGGACGCGTGACGCCCGGCCACGCCGTGGACTCCTCAGCGATGGTGATCACGCCGGGCACTCGCTTGTAGACGGTCGCGTTCATCTCCTGCAGGAACGCCACCGCCTCGAGGTTCTCCCGGCCGCCGTGCTTGTTGGGCAGCCACTCGCCGGCCTTGCGCGAGTAGTCCAGGTACAGCATCGAGGCGACCGCATCGACCCGGAGGCCGTCGATGTGGAATTCCTCCAGCCAGTAAAGGGCATTCGCCACCAGGAAGTTACGGACCTCGGTGCGTCCGAAGTCGAAGACGTAGGTGCCCCAATCCGGTTGCTCACCACGGCGCGGGTCGGCGTGCTCGTAGAGCGCGGTCCCGTCGAAACGGGCCAATGCCCAGGCGTCCTTGGGAAAGTGCGCTGGCACCCAGTCGACGATCACGCCGATCCCGGCCTGGTGCAGCGCGTCGACGAGAAATCGGAACTCGTCTGGTGTGCCGAACCGGGACGTCGGTGCGAAGTACGACGTCACCTGATAGCCCCACGAACCACCGAATGGGTGTTCGGCGACGGGCAGGAATTCCACGTGCGTGAAGCCCATCCGCTGCACGTAGGTGACCAGTTCGTCGGCGAGGTCGCGATACCCGAGGTTCTGCTTCCAGGAACCGAGATGAACCTCGTACACCGACACCGGAGCTGCGTGCCACGGCGTCTGCGCGCGCTTGTTCAGCCACGCCTCGTCCTGCCACTCGTGGGTAGCTGTGAAGACCACCGAAGCCGTCTCCGGGGGCACCTCGGTCGCGAACGCCATCGGGTCGGCCTTGTCGCGCCAAACCCCGTCGGCGCCGAGGATCGCGAACTTGTAGCGAGTTCCGTCACCGACACCGGGAACGAACAACTCCCAGACTCCGGAGGACCCCATCGACCGCATCGGAAAGGCCCGGCCCGACCAGTAATCGAAGTCACCCACCACTCGGACCCCGCGGGCGTTGGGAGCCCATACCGCGAAGGATGTTCCGGTTACCACGCCCGACGGTGTGTCATAGCTGCGGACGTGGGAACCCAGCACCTCCCACAACTGCTCGTGCCTGCCCTCGCCGAGCAGGTACAAGTCAAGCTCACCGAGGGTGGGAAGCCACCGGTAGGGATCGTCGACGATGAACTCGTTGGCTCCGTAGCGTACGGCGAGGCGGTAGTCGGTCGGATCGGTGTCGACAGTGCCGCCGAAGACACCGCCGGGATGCAACTGCTCCAGTTTGTGACGAGTGCCGCCGATGACGACCTCGACACTGTCGGCTTCCGGGCGCAGCGTGCGGATGACGGTGCTGTTCTCGCCGGCCGGGTGCGCACCGAGGACCGAGTGCGGCTGGGCGTGGCTGCCCGACACCAACTGGTCCAGCTCTGCCTGACTCATGCCGGTGGATCGAATGTCGGTCATAGCGGCCCTCCTCAGGCGGTCTGTGCGATGCGGTGCAACGAAGCCAACGGAATTGGTAGCCAGTTCGGACGGTTGCGCGCTTCGTACACCAATTCATAAACAGCCTTGTCGGCCTCGAAGGCGCGGAGCAGGACGGCGGCTTCGTCCGGGTTCCGACCAGCCGACTCGGCGTAGCCGGCGCAGAATGCCGACCGGTTCCGGTCGGCCCATTCGGCTGCCCGGAATTCAGATTGCGGCGTCGCGCCGATATCGATCAGCTGATGCCGGGCCGCGTAGTCGAAGCTGCGCAGCATCCCAGCGACGTCGCGCATCGGTGAGTCCGACTCCCGCCGTTCGCCGATCGATTTGGCCGGTTCCCCTTCAAAATCAAGGAAAACCCATCGGTGCACGGTACGCAGCACCTGTCCCAGATGCAGGTCGCCATGCACCCGCTGGGCCATTACCGGTTCTGAAAAATCAGCCAACTGCTGATACGTGAGTCGCAACCCATCGGCGACCTCTGCGAGTTCGGGCACCTCGTCCAGCGCTGCGTCCAACCGGGCGTTCATGGCGGCAGCACGCGAGGCCAACTCATCGCTGCGCAGCGGACTGGTTCCGAATGCCTCGGCGAGGTCCTCGTGCACCTCGGCGGTGGACGCGCCCAGCCGATGCGCCTCGGCGGCGAAGTCACCGCCGGCCTCCTCCGCATGCAGGTCTGCCTCAGCCATCAGGTCACGCACGCTGATTGTGGCCAGCTGCCAGCCGTCGGAGGCCGTGGTCATGAATTCCTGCACCATCGCCAAGCTCCAGATCTGGCCGTCGAGCTCGGCGCTGACATGGCCCAGCAGGTTCGCGATGTGCCGGCCGCCGAGGGCGCCGAGGGCGGCGTGGATCTCGATGTCGGGGTTCAAGCCTGGTTCGATTCGCCGGAACACCTTCATGATGGCCGAGTCGCCGAACACCAGCGAGGTGTTGGACTGCTCGGCGGTCAGGGCCAAGCTCGGTTCGCCGATCGGGATTTCGGTCGGCGCTGCGACTCGTGCGAACTGCAGGCCGTCGATGTGGGACTGCTCTGCAATCGCGTCCAGCCAGAGGCCGGTTACTTCCTTGTCGTGCAGCGCGTCGTAGACCGACAGTGGATGCCCGGACTCGTCGTCGACTACGGCACCGACGAACGAATGATCAAGTTGGTCGAACGGTTCAGGGCGGAACACCAGTGGGATCTGGTAGTGCTCGAAGCCGTCGGGGTACTGCACGTCCGCAATCCAGATCTGGACGGTGTGCGGCTTCTCCGCGAGCGTAGCCAGCAGCCGCGCCCGCACCTCGCCGTCGCGCGACTTTCCGGCGAACCAGCGCTGCTGGTTCAGCCATTCGCCAAGGACGCGGGTGACTTCGGCTGCGTCGACTCTCACTCTCCGACCTCCTCCGGTTCGACCTCGCCGGCTGCTGTTTCAGCCGCTCGGTCGACGTTGTGCTCGGATCCCTCGGCCGCTGGCAGCCCGGTGCCGACTGACGGCTGGTGCTGCGGAATGCGCAGCCAATAGAAACCGTGACCTGCAACCGTGAGCAGGTACGGCAGTTCCCCGATCGCCGGGAAGTGACTGCCACCGGTCATCTCGATGGGTTCGGCACCTTCCCAATGACGCAGGTCCAACTCCACCGCCTGCGGGAATCTCGACAGGTTGTTCACGCACAGCACCACGTCGTCGCCGAAGGACCGGACGAAGGACAGCACAGACGGATTCGATCCGCCGAGGTCGGTGAATTCGCCGAGCCCGAACGCCGGGTTGGCCTTGCGAAGCCCGATCATTCGCCTCGTCCAGTGCAGCAGAGAGGAGGTATTGCGGGTCTGCGCTTCGACGTTGGTGACGCCGAAGCCGTAGATCGAATCGGCATTGACCGGCAGGTAAAGCCGACCCGGATCGCAGTTGGAGAAACCGGCGTTGCGGTCCGGCGTCCACTGCATCGGGGTACGAACTCCGTCGCGATCACCGAGCCAGATGTTGTCGCCCATGCCGATCTCATCGCCGTAATACAGCACCGGAGAGCCTGGCAATGACATCAGCAGCGCGGTGAACAGCTCGATTCGGTTCTGGTCGTTGTCCAACAACGGTGCCAGCCGGCGCCTGATCCCGATGTTGGCCTTCATCCGGGGGTCCTGGGCGTACTCCGACCACATGTAGTCGCGTTCCTCGTCGGTGACCATTTCAAGCGTCAACTCGTCGTGGTTACGCAGGAAGATGCCCCACTGACACGTTTCCGGGATCGGCGGAGTCTGGGCGAGGATTTCAGAGATGGGATAACGGTTTTCTCGCCTGACCGCCATGAAGATGCGCGGCATCACCGGAAAGTGGAAGGCCATGTGGCATTCGTCGCCGCCCACCGAGTAGTCACCGAAGTACTCGACCACGTCGCCCGGCCACTGATTGGCCTCACAGAGCAGCACCCGGTCGGGATAGTTGTCGTCGATCTCCTTGCGGATCTGCTTGAGCACCGCGTGCGTCTCGGGCAGGTTCTCGCCGTTCGTGCCGTCCCTGACGAACAGATAGGGCACCGCATCGAGCCGAAAGCCGTCGATGCCAATGTCCAGCCAGAACCGGATGGCGTCCAGGATCGCTTGGACCACTGCCGGGTTGTCGAAGTTGAGATCAGGCTGGTGGGAGAAGAACCGGTGCCAGAAGTACTGCTTGCGGATCGGGTCGAACGTCCAGTTGGACGGTTCGGTGTCGACGAAGATGATGCGAGCTTCGGGGTAGCGGGTGTCGTCGTCGGCCCACACGTAGAAGTCCCCGTACGGGCCGTCGGGATGGTGGCGGGACTCCTGAAACCATCGGTGCGCGTCAGAGGTGTGGTTCATGACGAAGTCGATGATGACCCGGATGCCGCGGGCGTGTGCCTCGTCGAGGAAATGCTGGAAGTCCTCGATCGTCCCGAACTCCGGCAGTACCCCTGTGAAGTCGGCAACGTCGTAGCCGCCGTCACGCAGCGGCGAGGGGTAGAACGGCGGCAGCCACAGGCAATCCACCCCGAGCCATTGCAGATAGTCCAGGCGCTCGGTCAGGCCGCGCAGGTCACCGGTGCCGTCACCGTTGGAGTCTTGAAAGCCGCGGACCAGCACCTCGTAGAACACAGCGCGCTTGAACCATTCGGGATCGCGGTCTATTGCGACGGTCTCTGACAAGAATCCTCCTCAGCGCATCGTGCCGGGCGGTACGGGCCCTTCAGCCGTACCCGGGCCCTACTCTGCCACGACCTGTAAGCGCTGACAGGACTACCCGGCAGCGAGTGCTGCCTGGTAGCCCTGATGTCAGTTCGAGGTGAGTGCGCGGCTACTCGGAGCCGGTGATCGGAGGAATGGTGGGCAGCGGAGGAATCGGTGGCAGGCCGCTCGTCGAGCTCGTGTCGTCGTCTTCGGTGAGGCCAGCGTGAGCCGCCATCGAGTCAGGGTCGCTGTCGGACCTGCGCAGGTCTGCCGCCTCGGGCAGCTCCGCTGCCGGGGGCAGATTGGAATCGAACCAGCCGCTGGTGTCGATCTCGCCGGTTTGGCTCGCAGCCCCCGGCGTACCGTGCTCGATGCCGGCTCCGCCGGTGCTCCGGGCAGCGAGCCAGGATGGCGCGGCGGCAGTGTCGCCGTCGCCGCCGGCCAGGGCGGCGAGCCCCTCCAGAGCCTTTGAGAACTCGCTGGGCACGATCCACATCTTGTTGGCATCACCCTGCGCGATCTGGGGGAGCGTCTGCAGGTACTGGTACGCCAGCAGTGCCGGATCCGGCTTCGCGGCATGGATCGCGCCGAAGGTGGTCTCGATCGCCTTTGCCTGGCCCTGTGCCGACAGGTAGCGGGCGGCCCGCTCACCCTCGGCCCGCAGGATCCGTGATTGCCGATCGCCCTCGGCGGCGAGGATGGCGGCAGTCTTGGCGCCTTCGGCGGACAGCACCTGGGCGGCTTTCTGGCCCTCTGCCGTCTTGATGGCCGACTCCCGCTGACCTTCGGCGGTCAGGATGATCGCGCGCTTGTCACGGTCGGCGCGCATCTGCTTCTCCATCGCGTCCCGGATCGAGGGCGGCGGCTCGATTGCTTTGATCTCGACCCGGGCCACCCGAATTCCCCAGGGTCCGGTGGCCTCGTCGAGTACGCCGCGAAGCTGGGTGTTGATGCCGTCCCGACTGGTCAGGGTCTGCTCCAGGTTGAGGGCACCGACCACGTTGCGCAGCGTAGTGATGGTCAGCTGCTCGACGGCCTGGATGTAGTTCTGGATCTCATAACTGGCCGACCTCGGGTCGGTGACCTGGAAGTAGATGACCGAGTCGATCGCGACCGTCAGGTTGTCGGACGTGATCACCGGCTGCGGCGGGAAGCTGACCACTTGCTCACGCATATCGATCAGTGGCCGCATCCGGTCGACGAAGGGGACCAGCACCGCCACCCCGGGCCCTTGAGTTCTGGTGTAGCGGCCGAGCCGTTCGACGACCGCAGCACGTGCCTGCGGAACGATCCGCACGCTACGTAACAACGTGACTATGGCAAGGACCGCGATCACCAATACGGCGATCAGCGCTGCATTCATAGTGTTTCCTTCCGCCCTGCTGGAGTGGTTCCTACCGCCATGCTGTGTTACCGGTGCTACCGGACTTTCCATGCTGCCCGATTTCGCTGTGAACCCGCGCGGCCACTGCGATCACAATTCAGGCCGATGCCAGACCACGGCCGTCGCTCCGTTGATCTGCATGACTCTCACGACGGTCCCAACCGCGATCACCTGGTTGTCGTCGAAAGCCTTGGCCGACCACTCGGCACCATTGAGCCGGACCCGGCCGTCGTCGCTGTTCACCGTCTTGAGCACGACTGCGTTCTTGCCGACCAGGGCATCGCTGCCGGTTGTGAGGGTTCCGGTGCCGACCAGGTGCCGCTTGGCGATCGGCCGAACGAACAGCAGCAGGGTGAGCGCGGCGGCAATCGCCACCGCGATCTGCGCGGCCGGCGCCAGACCGACAGCTGCCGTTATGCCACCCGCTGCGGCACCGCCGGCAACCATGATCAGCACGAGGTCCAGCGACAGCGCTTCGGCACCGGCCAGCGCCGCCGCTGCGATGAGCCAAATCAACCAGTCAGGCACACATCCATCGAACCACGATCTTGACGGCTTGGTTCGAGCCTGACTGCACGTCGGTGAACCTGCCGCAGCCGCGGCTAGTTATCGGGCGGTGGCGCGGCGTGGGCGAAGCCGTGCTGACGCCAAGCCTCAAATGCTGCGATCGCTGCCGCATTGGACAGATTGAGCGAACGTCGTCCCTCGATCATCGGGATCCGCACCTGGTCGGTGATGTGTTCACCAGCCAGCAGCTGGGCTGACAAGCCAGTGGGCTCGGGACCGAACAGCAGGACGTCCCCGGCAAGGTAGGACACGTCGTAACAGGATCGCCGAGCGTGCGCGGTGAAGGCGAACACCCGCGCGGGGAGCAAACAACGCCAGGCGGCGTCGAGGTTTTCGTGCACGACGACGGTCGCAAGATCGTGGTAGTCCAGCCCGGCACGGCGCAATCGGGCGTCGGTGAACTCGAAACTCAATGGCCCGATGAGGTGAAGCTCGGCGCCGGTCGCCGCGACCAGCCGGATTGCATTTCCGGTGTTCTGCGGGATCTTCGGTTCAAGGAACGCGATTCGAAACACGGTGTCGATGATGTCAGCGGGTAGTCATGGTCGACGACGACGGGGGACTGAGCGGGGGATCGGGAGCTGGACTGTACGTGTCACGTCAGCGGTGGCGGCGTACCGCGAAGACATGGGCGACCTGATCCGGCGCGAGCCGCACGAAGTTGTGCTCGCCCCATTCGTAGTTGGCACCGGACAGCAGATCGGACACGGTGAACCCGCTGTTCCAGTCAATGCCCAGCTCGTCCAACCGCAGGTGCACCCAGCCCTCAGTGACGTTGTGCGGATCGGTGGTGCAGACGACCAGGATCGTGTCGCCGGTGTCCGGATCGCGCTTGGAGAACACCAGCATCGCCTCGTTCTCCGAGGAGTGGAATCGCAAGGTGCGCAGCTGATGCAGCGCCGGATGCGCTCGGCGGATCTCGTTGAGCCGCTTGAGCAGCGGAGCCAGCGACTCACCGCGTTCGATCGCCCCGGCGAGGTCGCGGGGCCGGAGCTGGTACTTCTCCGAGTTCAGGTACTCCTCGCTGCCCGGACGCACCGGCTGGTTCTCGAACAGCTCGAAGCCGGAGTAGATCCCGTACGTCGGAGACATCATCGCGGCCAGCACAGCCCTGATGGCAAAGGCTGGTTTGCCCCCGTACACCAGGTACTCGTTGAGGATGTCGGGGGTGTTGGTGAAGAAGTTCGGACGCATGTAGTCGGCTGAGGCAACAAGTTCCTCGCCGTACTGCTGCAGCTCCCAGGCGGCGTTGCGCCACGTGAAGTAGGTATAGCTCTGGGTGAATCCGATCCGGGCCAGTTCGTGCATCATCGCCGGGCGGGTGAACGCTTCGGCCAGGAACAGTACGTCCGGATGCTTTTTCTTCACGGTTGCGATCAGCCATTGCCAGAAGTCCAGCGGCTTGGTGTGCGGGTTGTCGACACGGAAGATCTTCACGCCGCGCTTGACCCACAACAGAGTGATCCGCAGGCACTCGTTGTAGAGGCCATCGCGATCGTTGTCGAAGTTCAACGGGTAAATGTCCTGGTACTTCTTCGGGGGGTTCTCCGCGTACGCGATGCTGCCGTCGGGCAATGTGGTGAACCATTTCGGATTCGACGTGACCCAGGGATGATCCGGTGCGCATTGCAGGGCCAAGTCCAACGCGACTTCCAGGCCCAACTCGCGGGCGCGTGCCACGAACGCGGCGAAGTCCTTCTCATCGCCGAGTTCGGGGTGGAACGCATCGTGGCCGCCTTCCTCGGATCCGATTGCCCAGGGTGAACCGGTGTCGGTCGGCTTGGCGTCGAGCGTGTTGTTCGGACCCTTGCGATTGATCTTGCCGATCGGGTGGACCGGCGGCAGATACGCGACGTCGAAACCGAGATCGGCCACGTAGTCCAGGTGCTTGGTCGCGTCGGCGAACGTGCCGTGCCTGGCCGGGCGAGCCGGATCGTTCGGATCACCCGCGAGCTCGGCTCCGATCGAGCGGGGAAAGAACTCATACCAAGCGCCGTACAGAGCACGCTTTCGGTCGACCCACACCTGGTATTTGGGGGATGCGGTGATCAGCTCCCGTACCGGATACAGGTGAGCCAGCGAGCGCACCTCGTGACTCAGCGCGCGAGTGATACGAAGCGGGACATCTGCAGTGTCGCGACGCAGGTCCTTGGCGGCCGCCAGGGCCAGTTTGCCCTTTGTCTTGCTAGGGGTCTGTGCCACCAGCTGTTCCATCAGCCGGGCGCCGATCTCGAAATCGTTGGCCAGTTCCGCCGCCGACTGGCCGGCATCGGCCTTGACCTCGATGGCGTGATACCAGGTCGCCAGCGGATCACTCCACGCCTCGACGACGAAAGTCCACATGCCGGGAGCGGTCGGAACAACCTCGGTACGCCACCGGTCAGTCCCGCCGCCGAGCGGTCGCATCCGGTTGAAGTCCGCGCGCTTGCCCGTCGGTGAGCGCCACACCACCGACGCCGCGACCGCATCGTGGCCCTCGCGGAACACCGTCGCGGCGATCTCGACGTGCTCTCCCACAACCGCGCGGGAAGGCAACGTCCCGTGATCGATGACCGGATGAATCTCGTTGAGTCCAAGTCGTTGCGCCACGGACCCACCGTATCGTCCCAAGGCCCTCTCGTCAGGCCTGCACAGCCATGGCTGTAAGCGTTACCGCCACCCGCTAAGGTGAGCGCCATGAAGGCACTCCGTCGTCTGACAGTTCGCGCTGCGCTGCCCGAGCAGCTCGCCCCGCTGGGCGAGATCGTCGCTAATCTCCGGTGGTCGTGGCACCCGGAATCCCTGGACCTTCTCGAGTCCGTCGATCCTGAGCTCTGGGCCGAATGCAACGGTGATCCGGCGCGCCTGCTCGGGGGCGTCAGTACCGACCGACTCGGGCAACTCGCAAAGGACCGCAGGTTTTTGCGTCGCCTGCAAGATGTCTCTGACGATCTGCGCGATTACGTCGAAAATCCCCGCTGGTATCAAGCTCAACAACAGGCTGAGCCGGGATCCTTACCCGATTCCGTCGCGTACTTCTCACCTGAGTTCGGCATCACCGAAGTTCTCCCGCAGTATTCCGGCGGCCTGGGCATCCTCGCCGGCGACCACCTCAAGGCAGCCTCGGATCTGGGCGCGCCGATCATCGGCGTCGGCCTGCTGTACCGGGCCGGCTACTTCTCACAGTCTCTGTCGCGGGAAGGCTGGCAGCAGGAGCGCTATCCATCACTGGATCCGCAGGGCCTGCCCATCACGCCGCTACGTGACGGCGCCGGCAATGCGGTCCGGATCACGCTGGCGCTGCCGGAAAACCGCGAGTTGCACGCGCAGGTCTGGCTGGCCTCGGTGGGCCGGGTGCCGTTGTTGCTGCTGGACTCCGATGTCGAGGACAACGACGCCGCTGCTCGCGGCGTGACCGACCGGCTCTACGGCGGCGGCCCGGAACACCGGCTGGTCCAAGAATTGCTGCTCGGCGTCGGTGGCGTGCGCGCGCTGCGGGCGTATTGCGCGATCACCGGCCATCCCGAGCCCGAGGTGTTCCACACCAACGAGGGGCACGCCGGATTCCTCGGCATCGAGCGGATCAGCGAACTGTGCGACGGTTCGCCCGAGCTCAGCTTCGACGAGGCCGTCACCGCGGTTCGGGCCGGCACCGTGTTCACCACTCACACCCCCGTCCCTGCCGGGATCGATCGATTCGACCGTGACCTGATCGAGCTGTACCTGAGCCGAGTCTGCGACGTGCCCATCGACAAGGTGCTGGCCCTGGGCGTGGAGGACGATCCGACGAAGTTCAACATGGCGCACATGGGCCTGCGCCTGGCGCAGCGCGCGAACGGGGTGTCTCAGCTGCACGGCCGGGTGAGCCGCGGAATGTTCAACAACCTGTGGCCCGGTTTCGACGTCAACGAGGTACCGATCAGCTCGATCACGAACGGGGTACACGCACCGACCTGGATGGCTCGGGAGATCTTCGACCTCGGCGAGCGCGAGGCCGGTGCCGACGCCGTTGAGTCCGGTATCGCGTTCGACGTCATCGATTCGATCTCCGATGAAGAACTGTGGACGGTCAAGCGCCAACTGCGTGACCGACTGGTCGGTGAGATCCGACGTCGGATCAGGAAGAGCAACCTCGAACGCGGCTTCTCGGCAGTCGAATTGACCTGGACCGCCACCGCCTTCGATCCGGACGTGCTGACCATCGGCTTCGCACGTCGGGTGCCGTCCTACAAGCGGCTCACCCTGATGCTTCGCGATCCGGACCGGCTCAAGAAGCTCCTCACCGATCCCGATCGTCCGGTACAGATCGTGGTAGCCGGCAAATCGCATCCGGCCGACGACGGCGGCAAGGAACTCATCGCCGAGCTCGTCCGGTTCGCCGACGACCCCGAGGTCCGGGACCGAATCGCGTTCCTGCCCGACTACGACATCGGAATGGCGCGCTACCTGTACTGGGGCAGCGATGTCTGGTTGAACAATCCGCTGCGCCCGCTCGAGGCGTGCGGCACGTCCGGCATGAAGGCGGCCCTGAACGGTGGCCTGAATCTGTCCATCAAGGACGGCTGGTGGGACGAGTGGTGCGAGAACGGGCGCAACGGCTGGGAGATCCCGTCAGCGGATGACTCGCTGGCCGGCACCACCGACGATCACCGCGACGCGGTGGAGGCGGCCGCGCTCTACGACCTCATCGAGCACCAGGTCGCGCAGCGCTTCTACCGCCGCGATGTCGACGGCATCCCGACCCAGTGGGTGGCGATGGTGCGGCACACCTTGAAGTCGCTGGGACCGAAGGTCATGGCCACTCGAATGGTGCGCGACTACATCGGCCAGTTGTACGCACCGGCAGCCAAGGCGGCCGCGGCGATGCAGGCCGGCGACTATACCGCGGCAAAGGAGCTGGCCGCCTGGCGCAACTGGGTGGCCGGTGCCTGGAAGGACGTCGCGGTTCGTTACGTCGAGTCCCACGTCGACGGCGATCCGACCCTCGGCGGCGTCCTGCAACTTCGGGCCGAGGTCTCGCTGTCAGGGCTGAAATCCTCTGACCTGCAGGTGCAGGCCGTCTACGGGCCGGTGGACTCCGACAACCGCATCACCAAGAGCGAGACGTTGCCGATGACGCTGGCAGACGAGCGGGACCACACGGGGTTCTTCGTGGGTGACATCCCATTGCAAAAAGCCGGCGCGTTCGGCTACACGGTCCGGGTTGTTCCCAACCATCCGTTGCTGGCCAACCTGGCTGAGACCGGGCTCGTCGCGACGGCCTCCTGACGCGTCTCGGACCGGACCGGAACCGCCACCGCCACCGCCACCGCCACCGGGACTGCCACCGAAACCGCCACCGGCACTGCCACCGGCACGCTCAGTTACGGCGCGCTGACTGAGTTACGCGATACACCGCGTAACTCAGTCAGCCGCGCGTAACTGAGCAGAGG
>DASXHV010000043.1:0-13747 GCA_036488285.1 Jatrophihabitans sp.
CTTGCCCTCCGGACGAAGTGCGGCATCGACCTCCCACGCGACCTGCCCGCAGATCTGGATGGTGGCCGAGGCCAGTCGGGTCGCAGTCGCCAAAGCAGCCTCTTCGGCTCGATCGTCGTCGCCGTCCAGGCCTGAGGCCACGAACACCACATCGACGTCGGAAACGTAATTCAGCTCTCGCGCGCCGGCCTTGCCCATCGCGATGATCGCCAGCCGGCAAGGTGCTGCGGTGTCCAGTCCGGCACGCGCGACGGCCAGGCCGGCCGACAACAGATAGCCGGCCAGATCGGCCAGAGCCTCGGTGACCTGTTGCAGATCCCATTCGCCGGCCAGGTCGCGCGCGGCGACCGCCACAAGCTCACGCCGGTACGCAGCCCGTAACGCCGATATCGCCGCAGACCCGGTCAGCGACGCGGCGGTGCCGCCGCTGCCGGTCACCGGGTCATCGGCGTCGGCACCGACTGCCGCCAGCAACCGCCCCCGCGCGCCGGCCACCGTCGGCAATTGGTCCTCGGGGCCGTACAGCTGCAGTGCATCAGCGGGATGTACGAGCAGGTGGTCGGCCAACGCCCGGGAGGCACCGAGCAGATTCAGCAACCGGATCCGGAACGCAGCCGTGGCCCGCAACGCAGCCACCAGCCGTCCGCCTTCGGAGGTGATGGCCAGGCCTGCCAATGCGGCCAGCGCTTGATCCGGGTCCGCGGTGCGCGAGATCGCAGAAAGAACAATGGCAGCCTCGTCGTCGGCCGGCGCATCACGCGCCGGATCCCAGATCGCCAGCCGCGGTTCAGTCAGGGCCGCGAGTGCAGCGGCTGGATCGGCGAAACCGATCCGGCTCAGTCGCGAGGTGGCAGGTGCCGGTCGCCCAGCGCGATCGCCCGCCGGCGAGGAATCAGTGCTGGTTGGTTCCACGGGCCGCCTGCATCTCGGCCGCGAGCGCCGCCCGGATCTGTGCCGGGTCGGTGATCGGCCCAGCCGTGCTCTGGCTGGCGGGTTGGCCGCCGGCCATCGGCAGTCGCCGCGGCGGCAGCACACCATCCGGGTCTGCCACCACTCCCACGAACGATGTGGCCACCGGCTGCCAGACCTCGGCGAAGTCCGGATGCGCCGCCTCGGCACGCTGCAGGATCGTCGCGACGTCGTAGTCGGCGAGCTGTGCGGCATCCTCATCGGCCCACAGCTCGACGATCTCGGGCGTGGTCTCGATGTGGAACTGCACGCCCCAGGCGCACCGGCCGATCCGGAACGCCTGGATGTCCACGGCCGGCGACGACGCAAGCTGCACCGCGCCGGGCGGCAACGAGGTGATCTCGTCGACGTGCCACTGCAGGACGTCGGGGGTGATCGGCAGATCCTTGAACAGCGGGTCCTCGGCAGCCGCCTGGCGTTTGGCGATCAGGTGGGCACCGTACTCGGGAGTCTCGGCCCGTTCGACGCGGCCTCCGGTCGCCGCGGCCAGCAGTTGGCCGCCGAGACATACGCCCAGGGTCGGCAACTCGCGGCGAACACTCTCGGCGAGCAGAGTTCGGACCTGCGGCAGCCACGGAGCCGTTGCGTCGTCGTAGGCGTTCGGCGAACCGCCCATCACGACCAGACCGCGATACTCGGACAGGCTTTCCGGAATCGCGTGACCGGCGGCACCGTTGACGATCACCAGCTCCGCACCGGCTGCGCGCAGCCAGTCACCGAGCCGAGCCACGGGCGCGTCGAGACCGTTTTCGATCACCAAGATCGCAGGCGCGGCAACCGCGGCGGACGCGGACTGTTCCTCCATGAGCCTCAGGCTACTGAAGACCGCCTACAGGGAAGGCAGGTACCGGCGCAGCTCGAACGGAGTCACCTCAGCGCGGTAGTCCACCCACTCGGCCCGCTTGTTGCGCAGGAAGAAGTCGAAGACGTGCTCCCCCAGAGTCTCGGCGACCAGTTCGGAGGACTCCATCGCGGTCAGTGCGTCTGCCAGGTTGTGCGGTAGCTCGTCGTAGCCGAGAGCGCGACGCTCGGTGTCCGACAGCGACCAGACGTCGTCCTCGGCGCCGGGCGGCAGTTCGTACCCTTCCTCGATGCCCTTCAGGCCTGCAGCGAGCAGCACCGCGAAAGCCAGGTACGGGTTGCACGCCGAGTCCAGCGAGCGCACCTCCACCCGGGTCGAATTCGCCTTGCCAGGCTTGTACATCGGCACTCTGACCAGCGCTGAGCGGTTGGCGTGTCCCCAGCACACATACGTCGGCGCCTCGACGATCTGGCCCGGTGCGGAGTAACCGAACAACCGCTTGTAGGAGTTGACCCATTGGTTGGTGACGGCGGTTATCTCGCGGGCATGCCGGAGTAGCCCGGCGATGAAAGCGCGCGCGGTCGCAGACAGGAAAAGCTCATCAGCAGGATCATGGAACGCGTTGCGGTCGCCGGAGAACAGCGAAAGATGGGTATGCATCCCGCTGCCGGGTTGATGGCGGAACGGTTTGGGCATGAAGGTGGCGTGGACGCTGCGGCTGCGCGCGACCTCCTTGATGATGTGCCGGAAGCTCATAATGTTGTCGGCCATCGTCAGCGCGTCGGCGTACCGCAGGTCGATCTCCTGCTGGCCCGGCGCAACCTCGTGGTGGCTGAACTCCACGGAGATTCCGAGCGCCTCCAGCGCCGTGATGGCGCTGCGCCGGAAGTCGTGCGCGGTGTCGTGGCTGGTCATGTCGAAGTAGCCACCGTTGTCGATCGGAATCGGCTCGGTGCCGTCACTGGGACGGTCTTTGAGCAGGAAGAACTCGATCTCCGGATGGGTGTAGAACGTCAGGCCGCGGTCGGCGGCCTTGGACAGCGTGCGGCGCAGCACGTACCGCGGGTCTGCCCACGACGGCGATCCGTCGGGCATCGTGATGTCGCAGAACATCCGCGCCGAGTCGCTGGGCTTGCCGTCGTCGCCGGGCAGGATCTGGAATGTCGATGGATCTGGCCGGGCCAGCATGTCGGACTCGCTGGCCCGCGCGAAGCCCTCGATGGCTGAGCCGTCGAAGCCGATGCCCTCCGCGAAGGCACCCTCGACCTCGGCTGGAGCGAGCGCGACGGACTTGAGGTAGCCGAGCACGTCGGTGAACCACAGCCGGACGAACCGGATCTGACGTTCCTCGAGGGTGCGGAGCACGAACTCCTGTTGACGATCCACGACTCTGCAGTCTGCCGTGACGCTGTTTCAGAGCGGTAACGACCCCCCGAAGGGGCGTGCGCCAGAAGCTGGCGGCGCGAGGTTACTTCGCGCTGCCCTTGATCCACTGCGCCCAGCTTGCAGTCCAGAAACCTGAGTTCCAGAGTTCCAGGGGACGTCCGGTGTTCTTGACGTCGACGATGTCGCCCGGCAACGAGTAACTGGCGAACCAGTAGGCGTCCGACGGGGACACATTCAGGCAGCCGTGCGAGGTGTCGGTGTTGCCCTGCGCCCATATCGACCAGTCGGCCCAGTGCACATACTCGCCGTCGTAGCTGATCTTCACGCCGATCGGCACGATCGTCTTGTAGGAGTTCGCACCTTTGCTCAGACCGAACGAAGCCGAGTTCATGTTGATGTTGGTCTCGCTGTCGATCACCACGTGCGGACCGGAGTTGGTGCGCAGATCGATCGGACCGGTGTCACCTGCAATCGAGGTGTGCCGCCCCATCGACGTCGGCATCGTCCTGACCAGCTTGTCGTTGGTGTACACCTTGACCAGCTTGGTGTTGTCGTCCGCGACCGAGTAGTGCTTCGGTCCGACCTTGTACCAAGTCGAGGTGTCGGCCTGGCCGTAGAGCGAATTGCCGAAGTCCTTGCCGTACACCTTCGCCGCGATCGTCACCTTGGTGCCTGGCTTGAGATAGGTCTTGCCGCGCCAGTAGACGTCGGTGTTGCTGAGCCAGTTGAACCCGCCGGCCTGCGCCGGCACGGTGGTCACCGACAGCGTGTCCTGCGCCGCTTTGCGGTTGGGGATCGACTCGTCGAAGTGGATTCGGATGACCTGCCCGACACCGAATGTGGTGCCAGGTGCTACTGCACCACCGGCGGCGGTCTGGATGTAAGGCATCGTCATGTTGCCCGGCGTCACGGTGGTGAACGTGCTCTGCTTCTGCGTCTCGACGCCGTCGGCGTTCTTGGCCGTGGCCGAAACGGTGTACGTCTTGGAGTATCCGAGGTCCTCGGCCGTTGACCAGGACGTCTTATCGGGTGAGGTCGCTCCCTTGACGGTCTTTCCCTCATTGCTGGTCATCGTCACCGATACGAGCTGGCCCCCAGCCACATTGACCTTGATTGGGTCAGCGGGACTGACCTTGTTGGCACCGGTTTCCGAGACCGTGAGGACGGCAGGCTCGACGCTCGGGCTGGAGGACGGGGTGGCCAGGCTGCTGGATTGGCTGCCGTTGGCCTGCTTGGCCGCCGCGCTGGGCTTCTTCGCAGAGCACGCGCCCGCGGTAAGGGCGACGATCGCGATTGAGACTGCAGCCAGGGTGAAGCTCGCGCGAACCCGTAGATCCGGGTGCCCGTTGGGTGCCACTATGAGGTCCTCCTCGATACTGCTGCAGCTGGTGCGCCGCACAACTGGTTATTCGGTTGTCACAGCGCACCGGAGTCGGACTTGCAGCGGCGCTGGGGAAAGGGCCGGACGTAAGCACCCATTGTTGCGTACTTTTTCTTCATCTCACGCCAGCCAGATGACAAAATGATGTCAAATCAGCGTGTTTTCCACCCTATCCAGCTGTGATTCTGGCCAAAACCTGGGGCGTACCGCCCACAGAGTGGGATTGCCGTGCTACGGGCGCGTCGGCTGGGTCGACCCGGGATCGAGCCCACCGGCTACCGGGTGGACCCCACCGGCCTACCGGGTGGAATGCGCGAGACACTGGAAGTGTGACGACGTTGCGGATCGGAATGGCCCAGGTCGACCTGACGGTCGGAGACATCGCCGGCAACGCGGCCATGGTCGCCACCCGTACCGCGGAGGCCGCCGCCGCCGGGGCCCAACTGGTGGCTTTTCCCGAGATGACACTCACCGGCTACATGCCCGAGGACTTGGTGCTGCGGGATTCGTTCCGGACCGCGTCGCGGGAATCGCTGGTGAGGTTGGCGGCTGATCTGGCCGAGGCCGGGCTGGGCGACATTGCGGTCGTGGTGGGCTATCTCGACGACTCAGGCGGCGCTCGAAATGCCTGCGCCTGGCTGCAGAACGGAACCGTGGTTGCCCGCTACTTCAAACACCACCTGCCCACCTACGGCGTCTTCGACGAGGACCGGTACTTCACCCCCGGCACCGAACTCACCGTTGTTCGGTTCGCAGGTGTGGACATCGGTCTGACGATCTGTGAGGACGGCTGGCAGGCGGGTGGACCGTTCGCCGCGGCACGCAGTGCCGAGGTCGGGCTGCTGCTCAACATCAATGGGTCGCCGTACGAGCGCAAGAAGCATGATGTGCGGCTGCAGATCGTGCAGCGGCGAGCTATCGAAGCCAACTCGCCGATCGTGTACGTCAACCAAATGGGTGGCCAGGACGAGTTGGTCTTCGACGGCGATTCGTTCGTGGTCGATGCAGACGGCGCGCTGCTCGTCCGTACTCCTCAGTTCGTCGAGGGGCTCTACTACGTGGACCTCGACCTGCCTACCGCGACCAGCGATGCCAACCCGACCGTCGGCGGCCTGAGGATCGTGCGGGCCACGGCGCCCGGCGAGCCGCGGGCAAACACCGACGGGCCCTCAGCAGACCGGACGGGTGCCGAGTTGGGTATCGCCGATCGGTTGCCCGACGAGGCCGAGGTGTGGCACGCGCTCGTCATCGGCACTCGCGACTACATCAGCAAGAACGGATTCAAGTCGGTGGTGCTGGGGCTCAGCGGCGGCATTGACTCAGCGGTCGTGGCAGCGATAGCAGCCGATGCGATCGGCGGCGCGAACGTTCACGGTGTCGGGATGCCGAGCAGCTACTCCTCGCAACATTCCAGGTCCGATGCCGCAGACCTGGCTGAGCGGATCGGTGCGCACTTCGAGGTCGTCGAGATCGAGCCGATGGTGCGGGCCTTCGTCGAGTCACTCAAGCTCACTGGTGTCGCTGAGGAGAATGTGCAGGCGCGGGTGCGAGGCACCACCCTGATGGGTCTGTCCAACCAACACGGGCATCTCGTGCTCGCGACCGGCAACAAGAGCGAGCTGTCGGTCGGCTACTCCACGATCTATGGCGATGCCGTAGGCGGCTTCGCCCCTATCAAGGACGTACCCAAGACGCTGGTCTGGGCGCTGGCCCGCTGGCGTAACGCTGAGGCCGAACGGCGCGGCCAGACACCTCCGATTCCGCCGAACTCGATCAGCAAACCGCCGTCGGCGGAGCTGAGTCCGGGACAACTCGACTCGGACTCGCTGCCCGACTACGAGCTGCTGGATGCGGTGCTTGCCCGCTACGTCGATGGCGACGCCGGATTGGCCGAGATCGTCGCAGACGGTTTCGATGCCGAGCTGGTGGCCAGGATCGCTCGGATGACCGACGCGGCGGAATGGAAGCGTCGCCAGTACCCGCTCGGACCGAAGATCAGCCTCAAGGCGTTCGGCAAGGACCGCCGGCTGCCGGTCACCAACCGCTGGCGAGAATCGAGTTCCGGCTGAGGCGTCGCGTTTTGATAGCGGGTGGTGGCCGACAGCCGATGGCGCACCCGACCCATTAGTAGGGCCTCCTACTAGTGGGTGAGGCATCTCTCCGATCACATCGTCGGTTCGTCGTGCCAACCAGACGCGGACAGGGCACCATAGAGGCGTCCACCAATGGCCCGGGGACCGGCAACGCCGGCCTCGAGGAAACAAAGGATCCGACATGAGCGAAACGCTCTACGGCGGCACCGCCGCTCGCCGCATCACCATCAGGGACCTGCAGAACGCCAAAGCATCAAGCGATCGCTGGCCCATGCTGACGGCCTACGACTTCAGCACCGCGAGGGTCTTTGACGAGGCCGGCGTTCCGGTGCTGCTCGTCGGGGACTCCGCCGCCAACGTGGTGTACGGCTACGACACCACCGTTCCAGTGACCGTCGATGAGCTGCTGCCGCTGGTCCGCGGAGTAGTCCGCGGCGCACGCCGGGCACTCGTCGTGGCCGATCTGCCGTTCGGCAGCTACCAGACATCGCCGGAGCAGGCTCTGGAAACCGCGATTCGTTTCATGAAGGAAGGCGGCGCCCAAGCTGTCAAGCTCGAAGGCGGCGCCCGGGTCGCACCGCACGTAAAGCTGCTCACCGCCGCCGGTATTCCGGTGATGGCCCACATCGGGTTGACGCCGCAGTCGGTGAACACCCTTTCTGGCTATCGGGTTCAGGGACGCGGTGATGAGGACGGCCAGCGGTTGCTCGAGGACGCCAAGGCCCTCGAGCGGGCCGGCGCGTTCGCTGTCGTCATGGAGGTCGTGCCGTCCGATCTGGCCAAGAAGATCACGCACACTCTGCACATCCCGACGATCGGCATCGGAGCCGGCGTCGAATGCGACGCCCAGGTGCTCGTCTGGCAGGACATGGCCGGCCTGCGCACCGAAGGCAAGCCCGCGAAGTTCGTCAAGCAGTACGCCAACGTCGCGCAGGTCCTCACCGACGCGGTGCGTGCCTACGCCTCCGAAGTTCAGGCTGGCACCTATCCCGGCGCCGAGCACAGCTACCACTGAGCGGACCTCGGCGTTTAGCTGCTACTCGCCCCAGCGGGCAGCTTTTGGAGTGTTGAACAGCAATGCGCTGTCTAACTCACCAAAACTCGAGCCGGTCGGCCAGGCGGTGCGGTCCTCGACGATGTGATGATGCGCGAGGGCGGCCTGCTCGGCATCATTCTGCGCTGCGGACGAGAACTCGCCGGGCATCTTCAACTCGATGCGAAGTGCACCGAAGTCGAGCGGTAACCCGGCGAGTCGTCGTTGCGCCATCCGTAACTAGCGGGATGCCCTCTTAGCGGGTGCCCGCTTGGCAGCGGTCTTGCGAGCCGGTGCCTTCCTGGCAGCGGTCTTACGAGCCGGTGCCTTCTTGGCAGCGGTCTTGCGAGCCGGTGCCTTCTTGGCTGCAGTCTTGCGAGCCGGTGCCTTCTTCGCTGCAGTCTTGCGCGCGGGTGCCTTCTTGGCCGCGGTCTTCTTGGCTGCGGCCTTGCGTGCGGGCGCCTTCTTCGCCGCAGTCTTGCCTGCGACTGTCTTCTTGACGGCGCGCTTCGTTGCCGAAACCTTGCGTGCGACCGTCTTCTTGACTGCAGCCTTCTTCGCTGCAGCCTTCTTCGCCGGCGCCTTCTTTGCCGCCGACTTTCGTGCTGTGCGGGACGGTGAGGTCATGCTGTGCCTCCTAGTGGTCCACTTGTATTAGTCAGTGGACGATGTTGTACACCGCACTGCAACCTGCCACGCCGTAGTAGCGCTGCACGAAATTGCGAGTGCGGTTTCGGTGACTCGATCGAAAAGCGCATCAACTGTCTCCGTCCCACGCAGAATCCTCTGCGTCATAACGGCTTTCTCGCTTTGCGATCGTGTCGAGGGCATTCGCGGCAGCGGATTGGGAGTCGAAAGGACCGATGCGGTTGCTACTACCGCATCCTGCAAAGTCCTCGACTGCATGATGCTTGAGGCAGAACCACCAGGTCCCCTCGTGATCATTCGCAGTCACTGTGACTCCTTCTTCGTTAGCCGGTGTTCAAGATCGTGACGCGTTGTGTATCAGTGTGCAACTGACGTCGAGCACAAATCTCTCGAGCGTTGCCACCGGTGCGTTCAATGCAGCGAAGTTGTCAACAGAGAATTGCTCGGTACGAAAAGGCCGAACACCGCCGCGCATTCATTCATGACCGTCCTGCACGTGTCGTCGAAACACGTAAATATTTTTTTCGACACAGGTCGCTGTTTCGCATTGTTCGACGCAAGCGGTGACATGTTGATGCGTCGCGAGCCGTGCACGTCGACGCCGTTCGCAACGAGCATCGCCGCGTCGCGTGCGTTCTCGGTAGTCATGAACTGCGCAATCGGTATCTCGTCGCAGCGAAGTCGGTTTGCGTTTCCGACGCGATTGATGATTGCTCGCGATGCGCGGCAAGCGGGCTGCAGCTGAGTACATTTCGCAAACGCGAATCAGCCCGAAATATCAGGCGGTTCGCCCTCGCGTCGACGAGGGCGAACGGACGAGTCGACCTGTAAGCCGGGTCCTGTGCCGGGAGCGAACTCCCGGCGGCGACCATCCATCTCGACCTGCCGTCGCCGGCAGGTTCTAGCGGTCTACCCGCAGACTCGGGCGAGCAACCCTCGAACGTCTGCGCAGGTTGGCCATCGACCAAGTCGACGGCCAACCTTCTTGACCTTGCTCCGGGTGGGGTTTACCTAGCCATCTCGGTCACCCGAGATGCTGGTGGTCTCTTACACCACCGTTTCACCCTTACCCGTCGACGCAAGCGAACTTGCGCCGGCGAGCGGTCTGTTTTCTGTGGCACTGTCCCGCGGGTCACCCCGGGTTGCCGTTGACAACCACCCTGCTCTGTGGAGCCCGGACTTTCCTCGGCAATCAATGCAGATTGACGCGGTCGCCCGGTCGGCTCGTCCGCCGCGATGCAATCGTACCGGTGTTCGCCGAGCCAGCTCATCAGTCACCTATAACCTCTCTGAGTGACCGTCGGGCAGCCTTCATGCAGCTGAGCCTCGGCCTCGTCCTCATCGCGATCTGCCTGATCGTGGCCGTCACTCGACCGTTCGGTGTCAGCGAAGCGGTCGCAGCAGTCCCTTGCGCGTTTATTGCACTGATCTTCGGCGCAGTACATGCACACACCGCGTGGCAAAGCCTTCGCGCTCTCGGCCCGACGGTTGCGTTCCTGGCCGCCATCCTCGCGTTCGGACATCTCTGTGCGGCTGAGGGCGTCTTCGAATATCTCGGCAGCATCGCCGCGCATCTCAGCGCCGGGCAACCGCGAAGACTGCTCGGGCTGGTCGTGGCACTCGCGGCCCTGGTCACCGCGACCCTCACACTCGATGCGACCGTCGTCCTGGTCACCCCCGTGGTCCTGGCGACAACGCGACGGCTACGGGTGCCGAACCGTCCGCACTCCTATGCCTGCGCGCACCTGGCCAACTCCGGCTCGCTGTTGCTGCCGGTGTCGAACCTGACGAACCTACTGGCCTTCACCGCGAGTGGGCTGTCGTTCACCAAGTTCGCCACCGTGATGGCATTGCCCTGGATCGTCGCCTGTGTCGGTAACTGGGGCGCCTTGCGGTTAGCGTTCCGGCGCGACCTTGCCGAGAGTTCTGATGCCCATCTGGACCTGTCCAAGCAACCGAGGTATGCGCTGACGATTCTGGGCCTGACCGTTGCGGGCTTCGTGGCGACCACTGCGGTCGGTGTCGCACCGGCCTGGGCTGCCCTCGGCGGCTGCCTGGCGTTGGGGATCCCCCGGCTGGTGCGCCGACAGATCGGAATTCCGACGATCGTGATGGAGGCCAGCCCCGGCTTTTGCCTCTTCGTGCTGTCGTTGGGCGTTCTGGTGTCCGGGGTGCTCGAGCACGGAATGCGCCAGCATCTGAGCCGGCTGATCCCATCCGGCACCGGGCTGTTGGCGCTGCTGGCGTTGGCCTTTCTGGCTGCGGCGTTGGCCAACCTGGTCAACAACCTGCCTAGCACCCTGGCGCTCGTCCCGCTGGTGTCCGGATCACCACTGGCCGTGCTCGCAGTGCTCGTCGGCGTAAATCTCGGCCCGAATGCGACCTACCCAGGTTCGTTGGCGACCTTGCTGTGGCGACGCAGCCTGCCGCCAGAGGCCAAGCCCCGCGCCATCGAGTTTCATCGCCTCGGTCTGGCAATGACGCCGCCGCTCATCGCCGTTACCACGGCGGTGTTGTGGTTGGTGGCCGCACCGCTCGGGCTGCGCTGAGCCCGCACCGACTCAGTCGCTCAGATGAGAGGTGTCGTTGTAGGACTGCAGCGACACCGGGCCGTCGGCGTAGTAATCCAGCACGCTGATCGAGGCCGGCGCCAGGTACATCCGATGCATGGCCGAGGGCGGCGCATCGAGAGCAAGCCGGACCAGGGCCTTGATCGGAGTGACGTGTGAGATCACGGCGACCCTCTTACCGGAATGCCGGGTCAGGATCTCGTCGCGGGCACGACGCACTCGTCGCGTTACGGCGGCATCCGATTCGCCGCCCGGCGGGGCGACGCTGTCGTCGTTCAGCCAGACCTGCAGAAGCTCGGGCCAGCGCTCGTGCACCTCGGCGAAGGTGTAACCGTCCCAATCCCCGAAGTTCGTCTCGGCCAGTCCCTCGACCGTGTCAATCGACAATCCGAGTTCATCGGCGACGGCCTGTGCGGTCTGCTGGGTGCGACGAAGCGGCGAGGAGACCACAGCACCGATCTGGCCGAAGCCAGCCAGACGTTCGGCCGCGCGGCGCGCCTGATCTTGCCCGTCCGGTGTGAGTTCGAGATCGGAGTTGCCGGCGAAACGCTTGTCGACCGAGTAACGGGTGACGCCGTGGCGAACCAGGAACAAACGCGTCGAAGTGCTGCCCGGTGGAATCCAGCCGGTCTGCGGTGTCGGCGCCGACAACTGCGGCGCCTTGGCGCTGCCTGCATCCATTGCTTCGTTGGCCAGCCGGTCGGCGTGCTTGTTCTGCTCACGCGGGATCCACTGGTATTCGATGGACGCGAAGGACCGCGCGAGTTCGGTGGCGCGGCGCGCCAGTGGACGCATCGAGGGATGCTTCACCTGCCAGCGCCCGGACATCTGTTCGACGACCAGCTTGGAGTCCATCCGTACCGACACCGATTCTGCGCCAAGTTCCTGCGCGGCAGTCAGCCCGGCGATCAAGCCTTGATACTCGGCGACATTATTGGTCTCGACCCCGAGAAACTGCTTGCGTTCGGCGAGCAACTCATCGGTCGACGCGTCAAGGACTACCGCGCCGTAACCGGCCGGGCCGGGATTGCCTCGCGAGCCACCGTCGGCCTCGACCACCACCCGCAGCGGGGTGTGCCCGCTGCTGCTCACAATCCGGACTCGGCTGTGCGGACCAGGATCCGGCGGCAGTTCTCGCAGCGCAGGACGTCCTCGGGTTTGGCGTTTCGCACCGCGGACAGCTCGTTGCCGGCCAGTTCGAGGCGGCAGCCCTCGCAACGTCGTTGGCGCAGCATCGCAGCGCCGACTCCTCCGCTTGCTGCCCGTACCCGGTCGTACAGGGCGAGCAGATCGTCGGGCAGTTCGCTCGCGAACTCGGTTCGTTCAGCCTGATGGGCGGTCTGGGCGGCATCGATCTCTGCGAAAGCTTCGTCGCGAGCCTGGACGGCCGAGGCCCGCTCGACCTCGATGTCAGCCACCTCTTTGCGAAGCTGCTCGACGTCGGCGTCGACACTCTCACGCCGTTCCATGAGCTCGAGCAGCTCGTCCTCCAAGGTGCCCTGCCGCCGTGCCAGCGACGCGACCTCGTGCTGCAGGCCGGATATCTCCTTCGCCGGAACCCCACTCGCAGTCATCCGCGCCTGGTCCCGGTCGGCACGCTGGCGAACGGTGTCGACGTCGGCCTCGAGCCTGCGCTGCTCGTCGGCCAGGTCGGCCACCGCGGTCTCCGCCTCCACCAGCTTGGTGCGCGCCTCAGTTGCCCGCGCCTCGCGATCGGCAATAGCTGCCAACTGCGGCAGCGTCTGCCGTCGGTGGTTCAGCTGGCTCAACGCGGTGTCAACCGACTGCAGGTCGAGAAGCCGCAGTTGGACTTGGGGATCTGCGATCACGTGATAGTTGGCTCTCTGTCGAATTTCGCGGATGCAGTGTCGGATGCAGTGTTCAGTCTGGCAGTTGGGCCTGATGCACTGTCCACGGGTCGGTGACCTGGGTCGAGACTTCGACCGAGAGATCGTTGCCGAAGCGCTCGGTCAGCTGGTCGGCCAACGACTGCAGCCAGGGCCACTCGGTGGCCCAATGAGCGGCGTCAACCAGAGCCATCGGCTTCGACGAGCGATCGAATGCTGCTCTTTCGGTGACGGCCTCGATAGTGCTGTGGTGCTTCAAGTCGGACGTGAGAAAGACGTCCGCGCCGGCACGTCGGGCAAGCTCGACATAGCCGGCACCCGAACCACCGCAGACTGCGACGGTCCGAATCCGCTGCGCGCGATCGCCAGCGGCGCGGATCCCCCAGACGGTGGCCGGCAATCGTTCAGCGACCAGCGCCACGAAGTCGGTCAACGACTGCTCGGTGTCCAGATCACCGAGCCGCCCCGTTCCGGTCGGGCCGTCCAGGTCGGGTTGTTCGGTGAGCTCGAACGCGATCTCTTCGTACGGGTGGCTCGACCTCATTGCAGCGAGCACGCTTGCGCGGTTGGCCCGAGCAAACACCATCGACAACCGGGTCTCGGGTTTGCGACGCAGCACCCCGATCTGGCCGTCGGCTGGATCGGCGCCGGGCAATGGCCGGTACGTGCCGGTTCCCTCGACGGTGAACGTGCAGTCGGAGTAGTTGCCGATCGCGCCCGCGCCCGCAGCGCTGAGAGCACTGATCATGGTGTTCAGATCCGGCTCAGGAACGAACACCGTCAGGTGGTCCAGCGCCGCCAGCGAGTCAGCTTCCAGAGGTCGCAGGCCGGTCAGGCCGATCCGGCGAGCGAGCGCCTCGGAGACGCCGCGCGCCGCGACGTCGGCGTTGGTGTGCGCCACGAAATGCGCGACCCCGGACGTGATCATTCGATGGACCAGGGCGCCTTTGGGATCAGTAGCCGGCACGCCGTGCACGCCGCTGAGCAACAGCGGGTGGTGCGTGAGGAGCAAGCCGGC
>DASXHV010000057.1:0-22641 GCA_036488285.1 Jatrophihabitans sp.
CGCCTGACCACCAGTCGCCCACCCGTCATCGACATGCCCAGACAACACCAGCTCGAAACCGCCATTCACCACGACAGACCCACCCACCAACTCCGCGGCCGCTTCGACCGGCGCCGCGCCGGCATCACCCACCGACGACAACACCCCCACACCGACAACACCAGCCAGCACAATGACCAGACACCGACGCCCAAAACTGGTACGCAACGCTTCTCCTAACGCCGGTGCCGGCGCAGTCCGTAGACAGGCAGGTGGCTGCACCAAACACGAATGCCTGAACGAGGAACCACCCAAGCGATTGCTGCGATCGATCCTCGACGACAGGCCCGCTGGACAGCAAGGTTCGCCGCGTCGTCTGATCGGTGGGCATGGCTCTTCCACGACAGGCTGATGTAAGGCAACTCAGCTGGCAGCGGATGTGTCCGAACGACGGTGACCCGACTAGGTCGAAAGCGCAGCCTGGCCCAGTCGAGCGACTACGAGCTCGATCTCGGTACGGATATCCGAATCGTGGATGAGCCCGTCCGGTGAGACCAGTTCTCGGGCAACGGGGATGCGTCGACACGCGTCGGCAATCACCCGCGCCTGCACGGAGCCGAGAACCGTCGCCAAGGTGTCATGTGCGCCCTCACCACGCTTCCGGTCTGCTGCAACCCCGACCCAGGCGACCGGCTTGTCGGTGAGGACGGTCCCACCGACCGTCCAGTCGAGAAGGTTCTTGAACGACCCCGGCAGCGTGCCCGCATACTCGGGGGTACAGAACAGCACCGCGGCGGCTGAGGCGATGCGGGCGCGCAGCACTTCCACAGCCGGCGGTAGCGGATCGTGATCGTCATCAGGGTTGAAATGCGGCAGGCTTGCAAGACTCAGGTACGGCTCGATCGTGATCGACTCGGGCGCGCACAGCGCAGCGGTCCGGCACAGCGCCGTGTTCGTCGACATCGACCGCGTGCTCCCTGACACGACCAACACGGTGGGCGTCAGCGCACTGTTCTCCGCCATGTCATCGGCAACCACACGACCTCCGCGAGTGTTCCATCGGCCAGACCCGCGCGCCGAGCGAGGCCACGATGATCGGATGTGCGAGCTGCAGTTCGTGTCAGACTCCTCGCATGGCCAGCGGCGTTTCCGACCCTGCACTTGTGGTTCTCGTAGGGCCGTCCGGCTCGGGAAAGTCGACGTGGGCGCAACTGAGATATCGCGCGCAAGAGATCGTGTCCTCTGACGACCTGCGTGGAATCGTCGGGAGCGGCCGGCACGATCTGGATGCGTCGGCCGACGCGTTCGGACTACTCGATGACATCCTCGCTGCCCGGGCGCGACGGGGGCTCACCTGCGTCGTCGACACGCTTGGCCTGGATACCGAGCGACGGCGAGGCTATCTCGCGCTGGCAAGGTCTCATCGGCTTCGGGCGATCGCGGTCGTGTTCGACGTGCCGGCCCGGTTGGCCAAGGAGCGCAACGCCCAACGTGACGTGCCGGTGCCGGCGCGCGTTCTCGGATCTCAGTTGACCCGAGCTGCGGTGGCGCAGGCTGAGGTCGAAGCGGAGGGGTGGGACGAGGTCATCGTGCTGCGAGCGGATTCCCCGATCGCACCGGACCGTGCGATGCCACCGGAGCCCGCGGCACGGAAGGAAGGGCTGGCGTTCGTCCTCCAAGTGTCAAGATTTCCTTGGGGCGAGGATCCGGCCGGATGGCTCAGGGGCATCGCGCTCGCCGCGGACGAGGCCGGCTTCGACGGAATCGCGCTGATGGATCACCTGATTCAAATCCCTCAGGTCGAACGGGCCTGGTCGCCGATTCCGGAACCCTGGGTGACGCTCGGTCTGCTTGCAGGCCTCGACACGAACCTGCGTCTCGGCACGCTGGTGACACCGGTGACATTCCGGCCAGCAGGCATCATCGCGAAGACGGTCGCCACCTTGGATGCGATCAGCGGCGGCCGAGCGTTCCTCGGCATCGGCGCCGGATGGTGGGAGCGGGAGCACGCCGCCTACGGGCTGCCATTCCCATCCGCGACCGCGCGACTAGCCGGTGTCGAGACCGCGATCGAGACGATCCGTGCGCTGTGGTCGCCTGGCACCAAGGCGTACCAGGGTAGCCGGGTGAGCTTGCCCGAGACGACCTGTTACCCGCGTCCGGTATCGGATGTGCCCATCATCGTCGGTGGGAGCGGCGAGCACCGCACGCTGCGAATCGCGGCACGTCTGGCCGACGGTTGCAATCTCCCGTCCGATGAGGAATCACTGCGACGCAAGATCGCAGTTCTTCGTCAGCATTGCGAGCAGGTGGGGCGCAACCCCGCCGAGGTGGCCGTCACAGTCCTTGACCTGCCTGTCGTCGGCCATGACCGCGATGAGGTGTGGGCGAGAGTGGAACGGCTCCGGGGTCGCAGCAACGCCGCGACGTTCGCCCGCACCCACCATGCAGGCACTCCTGCCGAGCATCGGGAGCGATACGCAGCGCTGGCGGCGACGGGCGTAAGCACTGTGTTCGTCGCGCCGGCCCAGCTGCAGACGCCTGAGGACGTGATCGCACTGGCGCCGATGCTGAAATAGGCCGCGGGCAATCACGTCCAATCACCTCGACTCACAATGGCGAGTGGGCGTCCGGGTCGCGGCTTCAATGCCGCTTCAATGCCGCGTGCAGCACCTGAGCCAAACCGGTCAAGCAGTTGCCCGGCACCAACCTGTGAGATCTATATCAAACGCTAACGTAGGCCGCCGATCGGTCCGATGGGACATCGAAGAGACTCCACTCGAGACGAGGTCACAGTCATGTCAGTCAGCCCCATCGGAAGCTCCGGCAGTTCGTCGCTGGACGCCATGCAACGACAACTGATCAAGGACCAGCAGGCCCTCATCGCCGATCAGAAGTCCAAAGCCAGCGAGCAGGTCCTGACGCTGGATCAGGCCAGGATCGCGCTGGACCAATCTGCCATCGCCGAAACCCAAGCCCAGGAAGCAGCCCAGCAGGCAGCACAGACTCAGTCGGCACACAAGGCGCCGACCGCGGCTGAGGCCAGCACCCAGGGCAGTCCGAACAACAGCCAGACGACGAACCAGCAAGGCTCCGCGATCTATCTCTAGCAGCCGCGAACGTCTGGGCAGATAAGTCAGATCCCCGGCAGCACTTAGGGTGGGGCTCATGGCGGATCGGCCCTTGACGTTGATGACTGTGCATGCTCACCCCGATGACGAGGCAACTGGGACCGGGGGAATTCTCGCGCGCTACGCCGCCGAGGGGATTCAGACCGTGCTCGTCACCTGCACCGACGGGCGCTGCGGCGACGGTCCGGGAGGCATCAAGCCGGGTGAGCCCGGGCATGATCCTGCCGCCGTGGTGGCTATGCGTCGAGCTGAGCTCGAAGCGAGTTGCGCGGTCCTGAAGGTGAGCCATCTCGAAATGCTCGGCTACGCCGACTCCGGGATGATGGGCTGGCCGACCAACGATGCGCCGGGCTCGTTCTGGACGACGCCGGTGGACGAGGCGGCGGCCCGGCTGGCCGCGATGATGCAGCGGTATCAACCCGATGTTGTCGTCACCTATGACGAGAACGGCTTCTATGGCCATCCTGATCACATCCAGGCTCATCGCATCACGATGGCTGCAGCGGCATCGACAGGCTTGCCGGCGAAGCTGTACTGGACGACGGCGCCGCGCTCGAAAATGCAGGAGTTCGGCCAGGTCATGCGCGAATTGGGCGCCGACTGGGAGGAGCCGGATTCGTCAACGGATTCCTCGCTTCCGGAAATTGGCGCCCCCGACGACGAAATATCCAGCTGGGTGGACACCACCGAATTCGGCAGTCAGAAGTACGACGCACTTGCAGCGCACGCAAGCCAGAGCGAGAACATCTTCTTCCTTCGGATGGGCAAAGAAAGGTTCTCCCAGATAATGGGGGTGGAGACCTTCATCCGCGTCCACGACACCACCGGCGCAAATCTGCCCGAGGACGACCTGTTCGCCGGTCTGCGCTGAGGCAAGTCGAAACTCTGTGCTCGGTGGATCATCGGATGGTGTGAGGTGGCAGTGGACAGCGATGACCCTGTCGAGCTCGTTGCCGGCGTGTGGCAGGTGCGGGAGCCGTTGAGCGACGAGGTCCCGTTGTACCTGCACCTGGTCGTCGGCCCTCAAGGAGCTGCACTGGTTGACGGCGGCCTGCCATCGAGCCTGTCCGCAGTCGAGCGGCTGATGTCCGCGGCGGGTGTGCCGCAACGAGACCTGCGGTTCCTGCTCAACACCCACGCCCACCACGATCACATCGGTACGTTCGCTGCGCTGCGCGAGCGCAGCGGCGCACAGGTGGTGGCTGCTGCCGAAGCTGTGCGATGGATCGAGGACCTCGAGGTCAACCTGCGCGAGTTCGCCCTTCATCGTCCGGACATCATTGCCGACGCACCCGAACTGCGAGCCGAGCTAGCGCCGACTTACGGCCAGCCGTGCCCGGTTGACGTTGTGATGACCGACGGCGGCGCGGTGCGGCTTGGTAGCGGCGTCGTGTTGGAAGCCTTCGAATTGCCCGGTCACGTCGTCGGGGAACTCGGCTGGCTGGAACGGTCATCGGGCACTCTGCTGCTGGGCGACGTTGTCATCGGTACGTCCTGGAGTTTCTTCCACGGTCATCTGCTGCCCAGCCAGTTGCGCCGTTCGCTGCACCGCCTGCGCGCAGTGACTCAGGATGAAGGCGTCCAGCGCGTGTGCATGGCGCACTACGCCAGCCGGTCGGCGGAGGACTTCCTGGACTTGCTGGGAGCGGTCGAGCAGTATCTGGACCTGGTCACGGCGACCGTAGAGGGGCTGCTTGACGACCGGCCGCGGTCGCTCACGGAGGTGTGGCAGCGCACCTGCAGCACCATGGGCCGCGCTCAGGAGTTTCGTGGGCTCGCGATGGTGCAAGCGCACCTGCGGGAGGCAGTGGCCGCAGGGCGTGCGCAGTGCGTCGGACCTGATCTATACGTGGCGATAGGCTCGCGCGACGGTTCCTGACTGATTCTGACGGTCGGCATGCAGGGCGGCGATAGAGGAGCGATGGACGGCAACCGGTCAGTCGTGGTCGTCGGCGGAGGTTCCGGCATCGGCGAGGCATGCGCTCAAGTGCTCGACGGGCAAGGCTGGCTGGTGAGTGTCGGAGACATCGTGTTTGCAGGCGAGCACGCCGACGGAAATATCGACCTCGTGCACGCCGACGCGACGTCGCCGGAGGACATGTCGATGCTGATGCGGGACGCGAACGATCGCGCCCCGCTCGGCGCGCTGGTGTACTCGGCAGGCATCGAACTGCATGGCTCGGTCGTGGACACCGACCAGAGCAGTTGGGACGTCACCCAGACGGTGAATCTCAAGGGCGCCTACCTTGCGGCGCAAGCGGCCATCCCGGTGATGGCGGCCAACGGCGGCGGCGCGATCGTCGTGGTGTCGTCCATCCAGGCAATTGCCACCCAGAAGTCGGTTGCGGCCTACGCAGCGGCAAAAGCCGGCGCACTCGGTCTGGTGCGAGCAATGGCTCTCGACCACGCCGACCAGGGCATCCGCGTCAACGCTGTCGCCCCCGGAACCATCGACACTCCCCTGGTCCGAAAGAACGCCGAAGAGATGAGCCCGCATGATGCCGGTGAAGCGTTGCGTGCCTGGGCCGCGATGCACGCCCTGAAGCGAATCGGCCGCCCTGAGGAGGTCGCGAGCGTGGTGGCGTTTCTGCTGTCCGATGGCGCATCCTTCGTCACGGGCGCGACCTGGGTGGTGGACGGCGGTTTGCTGGCGTCCTACTGACTCGAGCTGCCGGTGATTCGGGCAGCCGTCGCAGCACATCCTCGAATGATTGAACAAGGGCCTTAGCTCAGGTCCAAGCCGTTGAGCACGCCCTGCAGGTACCCGATGGCATGAGCGCGACCCCGACTGCAATACGCCGCAGGCGACGTATCAGCCCAGGTGTCCAGATCGCCGATCATCGCAGGAACATGGTCATCGATCAGGAAGCCGTCGAAGCCGGCGTCATTCAACCGACGAATGACCCGGGCCGGGTTCACATTTCCTTCGCCCAGGAAGCATTCGGTGAACCGAGGAACAGTGCCTTGCACGTCCCGGAAGTGGACGTAGAAGAGCCGACCGGGTGGCCCGAGCAGCTCTATCACCTGGTTCACGGAATCCTCCCCCGCCATCTCCGAGACCGTGCCCATGCAGAGGTTGAGACCCCATGCGGGGCTCCCGTTCGCACGGCGGTAGCCCTCAGCGATGGCCGACGGTGACGTGAAGATCCGCGCCGCTCGGCCCAGCGGCTCGTCCACCGGAGGGTCATCGGGGTGCAACGCGAGTCGAAGCCCTACCTCCTCGGCCACCGGCAGCACCGCATCGAGGAAGTACTGGTAGTTGTGCCACATCTGCTCTGCGGTGATGGGTTCGTCGATCGGCTCGTCCGGGGTGAGCTTGTAAGAGGCGAGCGCGTTGCCCCGGCTCGCATGATCGAGGTTGAAGCCGGTGACTTTGGCGCCGCCACGTCCCGACCCGCCCAAGTCTGTGCGCCACACGTACGTGGCCATGAAGTGGTAGCCGAGCAGATCGATGCCAACCCGTGCCATGTTGCGGATGGTTCGGTGATAGTTCTCGATCTGCTCGTCGCGGCCGGGAAGGCCACGCTGAATCTTCCAGAAGTGCGCGGCCGGGACGTTCTCCAGGCCCTCGATCACCAGGCCGTCTCTATCGCAGCGCTCACGCAGCGCCTGCAGCTCGCTGAGACTCCAGTAGCCCTCTTCGCCGGACAGCGCCGTCGGAGTGTGGAACTGCACACTGCGCAAACCGAGCTGATGCGCGAACGCGGCCACCGAATCGTCGTACTCGTCGATGTGTCCCAGCGCGAGGCGGATGCCCATGCTCAGTGCCCTCCTTACGATCAGTCAGCGATCCACGGCTCGAAGCATCTCGCTGCGATGCTGAGAGCCATACATCAAAAGGTGTACGCGGCAGTGCAGGGTTGGTCCTTTGTGTCGATGGCCTAGACCGACCCGCTCCGTACGGTTGGTGTAACAGCCCGACGGAGAATGGTGAAACATATGATTCAAGCTCAAGGACTGAGCAAGCGTTACGGCGAGAAGCTCGCGGTTGACGGTCTCACATTTACAGTGCAGCCAGGTAAGGTCACCGGCTTTCTGGGGCCGAACGGTGCCGGGAAATCCACCACGATGCGCATGATCATGGGTCTTGACGCACCCAGCGCGGGATCGGTCACGGTCAACGGCAAGCCCTACGCCGAGCACGCCCGACCGCTTGCGGAGGTCGGAGCCCTGTTGGAGGCCAAGGCCATCCACACCTCGCGGTCGGCCTACAACCACCTGCGCGCTTTGGCGGCCACCCACGGCATCTCGCAGCACCGGGTAAGCGAAGTGGTCGAGATGGTCGGCCTGCGGGATGTCGCTCGCAAACGAGCTGGCGGGTTCTCCCTGGGCATGGGGCAGCGGCTAGGCATTGCCTCGGCTCTGCTTGGTGATCCGGCGACGGTGATCCTGGACGAGCCGGTGAACGGCCTGGATCCCGAAGGGGTGCGCTGGGTTCGCGATCTGCTCCGCTCATGGGCCGCCGAAGGACGCACGGTGTTTCTTTCCAGTCACCTGATGAGCGAGATGGCCGTCACCGCGGACCACGTCATCGTGGTTGGGCAAGGCCGTCTGATCGCCAACATGCCGATCCAGGAGCTCATCGGGTCGGCATCGGTCGACCGGGTCCGGGTCCGCACGCCAGACGCCGCTCGTCTGCGTGAGGTGTTGGCCCGACCCGACGTGACCGTCTCCAGCTCGCAGGCCGATGTCCTGGACGTACATGGCATGCCCGTCGAGCAGATCGGACAGCTTGCGCTGGACAACGCGATCCTGCTGTACGAGCTGACGCCGCAACTGGCCTCGCTGGAAGAGGCCTACATGGACATGACCCGCGATGCGGTCGAATACCACGCCTCAACCCCTGCTCGTGATCGGAGCGCAGCATGACTACGGCGACTATCGCTGCACACGAAGCACCTGAGAACAGGACCAGAGTCGTCGCGGTACAGCCCGTTACCCAAGGGCGGGCGATCGTTTCGGAGTGGATCAAGTTCTCCACGCTGCGCTCGACCTGGATCACCCTGATCCTGTCCATGGTGGGAACAATCGGCATCGGTGCGCTGGCAAGCTGGGGCACGAACAGCCGGTGGTCCCACATGGGTCCTGTCGAGATCGCCCAGTTCAGCGCCGTCTCGCGCAGCCTGTTCGGGGTCAATCTGGCACAGCTCGCGGTGGGCGTACTGGGCGTGCTGATCATCAGCGGTGAGTACGCGACGGGCATGATCCGCGCAACGTTGTCCGCGGTTCCGAAACGACTGCCGGTCCTCTGGGCCAAGCTGACCGTGTTCTCGTCGGTGATGTTCGTGTCGTCGCTGATCGCCGCTGTGATCGCGTTCTTCCTCGGCCAGGCGCTGCTGTCCAGCCATGGAGTCGGGCTGGGATCACCGCACGCCATCCGTGCGATCGTCGGCGTCGCGCTCTATCTGACCGTCATCGGTGTGTTGGCGATGGGCATCGGCTTCGCTGTTCGCAGCACGGCCGGCGGCATCTCGGCGGTATTCGGCCTCATCCTGGTCGTTCCGGCGCTGGGGAACGCGCTGCCCTCATCCTGGCAGCCGCACGTATTGCCCTACCTTCCCAGCAACGCGGGCTCAGCCCTCTTCACGCTGCACGGGGATCCGGGCAGTCTGGGACCGTGGACCGGATTTCTCGTCATGTGCATCTGGGCGGCGGCCGCGGTCGCGGCGGGCGGACTTCTGCTGATGCGGCGAGACGCCTGAGTACCCAACCCCTCCCACCTCGTCCGCGGCCGGATCTCCTTCCGGCCGCGGGCGATGGCGTCGTTATGGCGGCCCATGGACCTGACGAGCAGGTGCCCGACGCGCCGACCTCCCGGTGGCTGACGCGGCTGCGCCGTCCGAGATTTCGGTCCTGGCTGCAAGCACACCCGACGCTGTTGGACTGTTTGCTCGTCCTCGTATTGGATGCCTGGGTCCTGGGTTCCCTGCACCACCGTGCCGGCAACAGTGGATGGTGGTCCGTCCTGTTCAGCCAGCTCCTGGTACTCCCCCTGATCTTTCGTCGGCGTCACCCCTGGGCCGTCTTCGTTCTGTTGGCCTCACTGGCAGCGGTCCAGTGGCTGACCGACGTTCGCCTGGCCGCGGACGCCGCGCTGCTCATCGCTCTTTACACCGTTGCGGCGCACTGTTCGCGCCGTCGCGCTCTGGTCGCGGCAGGGGTCATCGAAGTCGGCGTCGTGCTCGCCTCGATCCGCTTCGCGCCGACCGGAGACGGTGTCCTTGCCTCGATGGTTTTCCTGTCCGGCATGGTCGCCGCGGCTCTGTTCAGCGGCATCACGCTACGCACCCGGCGGCAGTATCTGGCGGCGCTGGTGGAACGTGCCACCCGGCTCGAATACGAGCGTGATCAGCAAACCCGGCTCGCGGCCACCGCGGAACGCACCAGGATTGCCCGCGAGCTCCACGACGTAATCGCCCACAGCCTGTCGGTCATCATCACCCTTGCCGATGCGGCGGTGCTGGCCGAGCAGACCGATCCGACGCAAGCAAGGGAGGCGATGTTGCAAGTAGCTGCAACCGGCCGCGGATCCATGGCCGAGATGCGCCGGCTGCTCGGTGTGCTGCGGGAGGCAGACGCCGGCGACGGCGTGGAGCTGTCTCCGCAACCTGGTCTGGAGCGTCTGGACACGCTGATCGCCGACGTTCGTGCGGCCGGTCTTCCGGTGGAGCTCAGCGTGACCGGTACGCCGCAGCCGTTCACTCCGACCGCGCAGTCAACGGCGTACCGGATCATTCAAGAGAGCCTCACCAACGTGCTCAAACATGCCGACAACCCCACCCGGGTACGGGTCGAGATCCGATGGAGCAGTGATGGCATGAGGATCGACGTCACCGACGACGGCCGAACAGCTGGAGCTGGCGGCGTGACCGGGCGGCCCGAAGTCGGCGTCGGCGTCAGCGCCGGCAACGGCATGATCGGGATGCGCGAGCGGGCCGGCCTGTTTCACGGCACGGTCGAGGCCGGCCCGACGCCGTACGGTGGCTGGCGGGTCCACGCGATTCTTCCTGCGCCCGGCACGCAGTGATCGACGTGTCCGAGCCCGATACCAACACGGCCGTGCGGGTGCTGATCGTCGACGACCAGCCATTGCTGCGGACCGGATTCCGGATGATCCTCGGCAGTGATCCGCGCATCGTCGTGGTCGGCGACGCCGGCGACGGACACGCCGCCATCGCCGAGACGGAGCGGTTACGGCCCGACGTGGTCCTGATGGACGTACGCATGCCCGGCCTTGACGGGGTCGAGGCAACCCGACGCATCCTGGCCGGTGGCAGCGACTCCCGAGTTCTCATCCTGACCACCTTCGACCTCGACGAATACGCCTTCACCGCATTGGCCGCTGGCGCCAGCGGTTTCCTGCTGAAGGACGTGCCGCCCACTGAACTGACCGCCGCAATTCACACGATCGCCACCGGCGACGCCGTCGTCTCGCCGCGAATCACCCGCCAGTTGTTGGATCGCTACGCCGCGCAGCTACCGACGTCTCCCCAGCCGGTCGATGACCGGACCCCGCTGGACCGACTCACCCAACGCGAGCGCGAGGTTCTCATCGCCATCGCCACCGGCCTGTCCAACGCCGAGATCGCCGAGGTGCTCGTGCTGTCGGAGGCCACCGTCAAGACCCACGTGACTCGCATCCTGACCAAGCTCGAGCTGCGTGACCGGGTCCAAGCAGTCGTGTACGCCTACCGCCAACGCCTGGTGAATCCCTGACTCCCCAGTCTTCTCCCGATTGTGCAACATCTTCCGGCCCGAGCCCGGAGAAAGTTGCACAATCCGTTGGGTCAGGCAGCGTGCCTGGGGCCCTGGTCGCGGAGCTTGCCGCGGCCGACTGTGGCAAGCACGCCGCCGACGAGCAGGAGCAGCGCACCCAGCCCTAGCAGCGGCCCCATCGAGGTGACTCCGGTGGCCGCGAGCGTTGGCGTGCCGATCGAACCGGACGTGCCGGTGCCCGTCCCGCCGCCAACGCCGCCAGCCCCGAGGCCGGTGCCGCCGCCCGCACCAGTGCCGGCCCCTCCAGCGCCGGTCGCGCTACCGCCGCCGGGCGCGGTGGGTGCCGTCGTCCTGGGGGTAGGTGCCTTCGTCGTGGCCGTCGAGGTCGGAGTGGATGTGCAGGCGGGCAGGGAGAACACGTTGCTGTCCAGCGATACCTGGCCATTGCGTGCCAGCGCGCGGCCTTGCACGGTGGCGCCCGTCTGCACCGAAATCGAGGTCAGCGCCATGATCGTGCCTTTGAAGTCCGAAGCCGTGCCCAGCGTCGCAGAACTGCCGACCTGCCAATACACGTGACAAGCCTGCGCACCGTTGAGCACTAATACGTGGCTGGCCGACGACGTGATCAAAGTGGTGGGGACCTGGAAGATGAAGACCGAGTTCTGGTTGCCTTGGCCGTTCAGGGTCACGGTGCCGGAGAGCCCGAGGGACGTGCTGGCCTTGTACACGCCGGGAACCAGAGTCAGGCCGACCAGGTTCGCCGCAAGGTTGGCGGTCACCGGGCGTCCCGCGGCGTCGTTATAGGCGGTTACAAGATCGGACTTTGCCTGCTGGGCAGGCGCGTCGGCGAGGTGCTTGACGCCTGGGGGCAGAAGAATGCCGGGCGGAAACCCTGGCGCTGCGGAGCCGGGGCTGACGCCCAAGCTGGCATTCAGGATGCTTGGACCAGTGTTTGTCACAGTGGTTCCGGCCAGGACCGCATAGCTGGCTGCGGTACCAAGCCCAACCGCGGGCGTCGCTGCGGAGGCCGGCGACGAGAGCGCCACGAGCAGCACGCTCGATGCGGCAGCGACACCGATGACGGCCGCGCTTCGCGTCCGATTGGGTCGGCCGGTAGTCCGCCGAACAGATCTGGTCAGGGTTGCATTGCCACGCATGATGGCCTTCCGGCGAGCGATATCCGCCCCACGGCGGGATTTCACTCTCTGGAGGCCCAGGGGGTGAGCTGTGCTTTGTCCGCGACGACGTTGATCTCGATTCGGTACCGGATTTGCCTACCGAATACCGAAATGGTCTATTCGCGAGCCCGGATGAAGCGAAATAATCACCCTGCGCCTCTAAGCGCTTACCTACCGTAACCCAACGCCGTGTAAAGCGCCAGTGGGGCGCGACATTGGGTCTTCGAGCGCACAAGATCGCGTAAAGTTTGCGTTAAGTACAGACAATGACTTCAGCCATTGCCGCTCGCGAGATGCGGGCGGAGGCCTGTACTCGCGAGGGCGCAACGCTTGAGTGAAAGAGCGCCGCGAACATGAGACTCGTCTTGCGCCCCGCACTTGGCATCGGCCTGATCCTCAGCATGCTGCTGGCCCTTGCCGGCTCCTCGCCACCCGTCGGCAATGCACACGCCGCGACGCTGCTAGGCGCGGCGAACATAGTCCCGACAGGTACACCGGCGCAGCTGTTCTTCGAAGACGGGCCTCTTGGTGCCACCACAGTCGGTAGCGCAAAGGCGGCCACATCAGCTGGACCCGGCTATGCCCTCCAGTCGTCAAGGCTGATCGGCGAGTCAGGGCTGGGTTTTCGGGTATACGTCGATGCCCGCGCGGCGCATCACACCGCCATCGCATCCGAGGTCGCATCCGCAGTCGCGTCGTTGCGCCGACTTGGACTCAACGTCAGCTGGAGCGGCTACGGCACCCCGAAGGCCGCCGAAGGTGTCATCGCTGTGTCCGAGGGCCAGCGCGGGTGCGCCGGCGCGGCCAACCGAGTGGCGAACACCTACCCGTACTGGATGACGTTGCCCAATGGTGATACCTACATGTACCGGTCCGAGATCGCGATATGTCCCAGGCTCTACCAGGGCCCGTCGTGGCAATGGGGCGCGACCGTCGCGCACGAGATGGGTCATGCCATGGGCTTGGCCCACAGCAACGCCGTCTATGCCGGCAGCTATCAGTTGATGAGCGCTGTCAATCACAGCGGGGTCACCACCTACAAGGCCGGTGACGTTGCTGGGCTGCGCCGGCTAGCGGCCAACAACGAGCGGGTCAAGAGCGAGGTCGCTCCGATCGGCCGCCTCGAAACGTCCTGGTGGAACGCCAACAATACGATCACGATCCAGGGTTGGTCACTGCTGAACTACTACAAGGCCAGCGACGTCACGGTCTCGGTCACCGACAATGGCAGATTGGTTTCCAAGTCGGTGACCAGCGTTCGCCGGGCCGACGTCAACAAGGCCTACGCCGCACCGGCGACCTCCGATCACGGCTTCCGGGTTTCGGTGCCGTGGACGCCCGGAGATCATTCGTTCTGCATAACGGTCACATCGACGAAGCTCGCCGCAGCGCACGCCAGCCTGGACTGCGCCAACTGGCAGAGCTGACTGGCAGAGCTGACTTATTCAGGCCGCAGTGAAGCGCGCGGCACCCTCGCCATGTAGCCGTGGCGCAGGCAGTTGTCGGCCACACAAGATCATGGCGAGCTCCTGAGCCGGCCCATGGATCTGGGCACCGCGGCCGAAGGACCAGTCCATGTCCTCGGCCCGCAGCTCGATGCCGTCCAGGTCGGTGTGGAAGTGCTTGAGGCTTTGTGGCGCCGTGATGGTGTCGAGGACCATCCGCAGGTGATCTTCGGGGACATGATGCGCGATGTCGAGCGCGATGGTGATGTCCAGGCCGTGGATCACGTCGTGGGACAGCGCCGCCTCCAGGCCTCCGCCCGGCGGTTTCCACGGGTGCCGCTCGTTGTCTCGCAAGGCGGCAAGAAGTTCACCGGGCGGCGCTTGTGCGTCGCGTCGGGCGCAGCGGTCGGCCATCCGATCGAAGTTGCCGCGCGATCTGGCGATTTCGCGGACGAACCGAGCGGTCGAGTACCGGAACGGCATGGTGACGTGCGCAACCACCTCGCGCACTCGCCATCCGGCGCACAGTGTCTGGCTGTCCCATGCGTCCGCGGGCAGGTCGTGCAGCATTTCCGCCAGGCCGCGGCGTTGGGTGGCGATGGCCTCGGCGAGGTGTTCGTTGTCCATCATTCTTCCCGTCTCTAGGACAGCTGCGCGAGGTGCGCGGCGAAGCGGTCGAGCGAGGTGAGGAACCCGGCCTGTGCCTCGGGGGTGCGTCCCCATTCGGGCACGTTGGTTTGGTGGATCTCCACCTCGGTACGGCTGTCGCCAAGATCGGTGAACGTGACGGTGACCGACATGCCGGTGTGGGCTTCGGTCCAGGCAAGCCGCTCTGGTTCGGTGACTTCGGCGTACACGGCTCGAGTGGGGTAACGGCTGCCGTCGGCATCGTTGACCATGACGGTTTCGAAAACACCGCCCCGACGTGCATCGACCTTGATGTCCTCCAGCGGAGCACTTACGCCATTGGGACCCCAGAACCGGGTGAGGTGTTCGGGTTCGATCATGCATCGGAACACGACCTCACGTGGAGCATCGAAGATGCGGGTGAAGCTGAGTTCGGCTGCGGCCGGCGGCTGCTCAATCATGCTGTTTTCCATTCCGTTGCGGAGCTGACGTGCGCTGAATCTGGCGCAGGTGATCATCGAGCTTGTCGAACCGCTCGCTCCAGGTGCGTCGACTTGTCTCGATCCAGCCGACCGCCGCGTCGAGCGCCTCGTGCTCGAGGTGGCAAGGACGGAATTGGGCATGCCTGGACCGCGTGATCAGCCCGCAGCGCTCGAGCACCTTGAGGTGTTTCGAAATCCCGGGAAGGCTCATGTCGAATGGTGAAGCGAGTTCGTTCACGGTGGCATCCCCGTCGGCCAGGCGAGCCACGATTGCCCTGCGAGTCGGATCTGCCAACGCCGCGAAGGTGGCATCCAGCCGATCCTCGCTCATCGTCGTCATGGCACTAGCTAACCAGTTAGCTAATTAACTGTCAAGTTAATTACATGACGGGCGGGGAGCTATTGGGATTCGCGCGGCACCCCGAGGCGGGGCACCCCGCCCAGCCCCAGGTTGTAACGCACATCGACGGAGTACTCCGCCAACTTGTCCCACAAGGCGGCGTGCGCGGGCCACGGAATGGGGTTGTCGCCGTCGAGCCAGCGTTCCCCGAAGGTGATCCATACGACGGTCCAGTCGGCCGCAATAGCCCAGCGCCCGTTGCTCCAGTCGATCAAGGCGCGACGGATCTGCATCGCGGCCTGTGGCGCGTCGGGAAACGTCGACGTGGTGTGCACAGCCCAGACCCGGAAGTCATGCGACATCAGATCGAGCTCGAAGTCGTCGAGCACAGCCGGATTCACCAGCACCGTCGCCATGTTCTCGAACCCGCGGCCACTCATCACCCAATTATCTACCGACGCCTACCGCCCCCATCCTCGGGTCACGGTCGCAGCCGGAGCCAGTGACTCAGGCCGGCGGCGCGAAGAACTCGAGCGCGATTCCGTCCGGGTCGCGGAAGGAAACACCGGAGCCGTAATGGGCGTCCACGATGCCACCATGCGCGATGCCGAGTTCGTCCAGGCGCGCGGCCTGGCCCTGCAGCTCATTGCGGTCGCGACAGGTGAAGGCAACGTGGTCCAGACCCGTCCGAAGCTCGTCAAATCGATCGCCCGCGCCCTGAGGATGAGCGTGCAGGCCGAAGAGCTGGCCACCGCCCAAGGCGAACACGGTGTGGTGGAAGCCGCCGGTCGTTTCGTCCTCGTCGAGGACCGGCTCGGCGCCGAACAGCTCGCCGTACCAGCGCGTACTCCGATCGAGGTCGGTCACCGTCACAGCGACGTGGGTCATTCCAGGAAACTCAGCCACGATGGCCTCCTTGGAGGTTGGAACCTTCGGTAGGGATGAGTATCCGCGAAACACCGCTCAGCGGTATGACGAGTGAGAAAGACGTAATCCATCGATCAGGCTTTCTGCCACACCTCGGCCGGCTCGGTCTCCGCCGGCATCAAGATCCACAGGATCGGGTAGATCAACAGCTGACTGCCGGGAATCAACATGAGCAACAGGACGAACAGAAGACGAGCGGGCCATGGATCGATGCCGACGCGTCGACCGAGTCCGGCGATGACGCCGCCGAGAACGCGGCCGTCGCTTGCTCGAACAAGTCCTGCGCGGCGGAACGCCCCGTGGATGGAATGCATGATGTCTCTCCCTTTCGATGCAGGTGAATTTCGATATCATCAGCATCCGCGTTGCACCTTCACGCCAAATCCGGATCGACCCTGGCGTTGTCCCTGACCTCGGTGACATCAACCCCAGGGTCGCCTGCGTCTGGGCGAACGTCGTCTCGCGAGAAATCCGGCTAGACGGAGTGGACGATCATCGCCGTCCCACCACGCCCCATGCCCTCGCAGTCAGCACGAACGAGCCGGCTGGGGCGCCCAGGCCGAGGAAGAATTCGCTGCGCAATGCGGCGCGACCCGCGTCGTCCAAGGAGGTGGCGTACGCACCCGATGGTGCGACCCCGGCCAGGAATGGTCGCCACAGATCATCGAAGTCGGAGTAGCGAACGGAGGGTCGCAACGCCTCGATTTCGACATCACGCAAACCCGCACCGACCCACAGCGCCGAAAGCTCGGTTCGGTTGCAAAAGGGCATCGTGACGCCTTCGTCGAAGCGGGCGCTGGCCGGGTCCACCCGGCGCGCGGCATCCCAGAAGGCGCGCAGCAGAGTCATCTCGCCGGCGTAGTCCCACACACACGCCGCAACCACCCCACCCGGCCTCGCGACCCGACGCATCTCGCGCACTCCGCCAGCAGGGTCGCTCATGAAGTTGACCGACAGCTGGGCAAGGAGCGCGTCGAAGGTCGCCTGCTCGAAGGGAATCCGTTCACCCCTGCCCACCCGTACGTCAGCATCGGGCACCCTTGATCGGCACGCTGCGGCGAACGGCTCGGAGGGATCCAGTGCGGCAACATTGGCAGCCGGCAGGACCGCCGCGAGCTCGGCCGTCAACAGCCCGGTGCCACATCCGACGTCCAGCACCTTGTCGCGAGCTCCGACCCCGGCCAGGCCGATCAGTCCGCGCGCGAGTTCAGCACCGTAGCGACCTACGTGGTCGTCATAGCTCGCCGGCGTAGTGCGAAATGGCGTTGCGCCGTCATCGTCCACACCGGCCTCCATCGTCAGCGGCCATCCTCGACCGGACGGCGTGGCGATGCAACCATCGCAGCTATCTTCGAGTCATGACGAACATTGCGCATCAGGAGTTGGACCTAGCGGCCCTGCGTACCCGACTGGGCCGAGTTGGTGTGTGGTCGAGCGCCATCGGTCGATTGTCCGCGACACAGGAACGAACGGCCGCCGCCCGGATCGAGCAGCTGGGCTACTCGACGCTGTGGATCACCGAATCCAGCAAGGAAGCGTTCGCGCACGCCGCTCTCGTGCTTGGCGCGACCGGCAGCATGACGATCGCCACCGGCATCGCCAATGTCTGGGCGCGCGAGCCCGAGACTGCAGTGTCGGGCGCCAATGCGCTTGCCGAGGCCTACGACGGTCGCTTCGTACTGGGCATCGGTATCGGACACGCCAAGCTCGTGAAGCGGTACGACAAGCCGTTGACGGTGATGGCCGGCTACCTGGAGCGGATGCGCGACACCACGTACAGCGCTCCGGCGCCTGCGACACCAGTACCGTGGCTGGTCGCGGCTCTGCGTCCCAAGATGCTTGAACTAGCCGCGACCCGCGCGCACGGCAGCCACCCGTACTTCGTCCCGGTCGAGCACACCGCGACGGCCCGCGCCGCGCTCGGTCCGAATTCGCTGCTGGCGCCCGAGGTTGCTGTCGTCCTTGATCCGGACCCCAGCACCGCTCGCGCTACGGCCCGGCGCTACATGCAGCCCTACCTCGGCCTGCCCAACTACACGAACAACCTTCGCGCGCTCGGCTTCGACGATGACGACCTCGCCGGCAGCGGCAGCGATCGCCTTGTCGATGCGATCGTGGCGTGGGGCACCGTTGATGCCATCGAGCGCAGAGTGCGTGAGCACCTGGACGCCGGTGCCGATCACGTCTGTATTCAGCCGCTCGACTCCACCGGGGGTGTGGGGATGGAACAGCTCACCGAACTTGCGCCGGCATTGCTGGAACGACATCCGTAGCCCCGGCGTAGCAGGAGCACACCCAGAAACCGGTGCCGCACTAACTGCAGGTCACCTTTGCGTTCGCCCAGTCTCCGTGGTCATTTCCGTTCCCGTCCCCGCCATCGCCCGCCACGAGGTCCAGCACCTGCGTACCGGTGATGTCGACATTCAGATCGACCGATGCCGATGATCCGGTCAGCACCGGCGTGCTCGCCAGCACCGTCCCGTCCCCGACAACGGTGAACGTGACCGTACCTGCGCTGCCCTGCTCATCGTCGACACCCACGGTGGCGGTGAACCGGGTGCAGTGTCCCGCGAGGTACAAGCCGACATCACTGATCGAGTTGGTACCTAGTCCCGAGGCATAGACGGTGCCGTTCAGCGTGATCGGCTTGCCGTCCCCCGCGGCTTGCTCACCGTTGCTGGTGTTGCGTTCGACCGGGCCCCAGCCGTTGCTGGAGGACAGGAAAGGCAGGGCACTCACTGCAGAATCTGCTGTCGGAGGCGGGGGAATCGAGCGCACCGAGCGCGCGTCACTCAACTCCTGATCGGCATCGTGCTGCGCGTAGCGCGCCGTAGCCACCAGCTGTGACACTGGGGGCAACGCGCCGGCCGGCACGGTAACCGTCCATTGCGACACGGCGTTCGTGCCCGGCTGAACCTTTGCAAACGAGGTCGGTGTCATAGCCGTGGCTTTCCAGCCCGCGGGAACGCCCAGGCCGAGGCGTACCTCGGTCGCAGGCTTGGCACCGGTGTGCACGGAGAACTGCGATGACACCGTCACCGTCTGCGACGGCGTCGCAGTGTCTGGTGCGGTAAGCGACAGGCTGGCTTCGTGAGCTGCCGGCATCCGGTACGTCGAGGCCGAGTATCCCGGGCTGTTCACCGCACCGACCTGCAACGCGGATGCGACCGAGCCCAGCGATTGCAGCGACACAGTGCCCAGACCGCCGGTGCTGCCATCGGTGTTCCACACCGAGATGGCGATCGTGTTCTGCCCGTTGGGCTTGAGGATGCCGTTCGGAATCGGGAAGACATGCTGCGGCCCGACGTCGTTCTGGTACCGCCCCAGTTGCCAGCCGTTGATGAAGATCAGTGCCCGATAGTGCCGCGACGGGTCATCAGTGATCGACAGCGCAACGGAAGTGTCTTGTTTCTTCGGCAGGTTCAGCGACACCGTCGTGCGGTACCAGGACAAACCAGGGGTCTTGTCAGCGGCCGGCAGCGAGGTACCCGGCCAAGCTGCGTCGTTGTATCCAGGTAACGACCACCCGGCGCGCTCGCCGTACTGACCGCCGGTGTTCATCGGCCCGCGTACCGGATCGAGCAGATCTTCACCGCCACGGCTGCCCTGAATCCGCCAACTCACCGAGGTCAGTGGCGCCCCTACAACCACCGCACCGGTCAACCCGCGCGCCTCCTTGTGGCTGTCGGCGGAGTTGTAGTCCTCGTTGTGTCCCATGTTCTCCACGAGCACCGAGAGCTCGTTGTCGGCATTGGGTTTCAGCGCTCCGGGCGGGAACGCGAAGGCGTGGTTTCCGGTACCGCTACTGCCCACGAACGTCCCGTTCAGCCACACCGAGTAGACGCCGGAGCGGCCGGTGATCGCTGAGAGGTTGATGCCGCTGGCCGCACTCGTGGCACGGAATCGGCCGCGGTACCACACATCTCCGTAGTGGAAGCCGTAGTCGTCTGCAAACAGCACCGGCAAGGTCGCGGGAGTCGTCACGCTGTTACTCGTCAGCTTGTCGGCAACCTGCCAGGTCGAGTCGTCGAAGCCGGGTTGCGCCTCCGGGGTGGCTTGCTGGTGCTTCCAGTTCGTCAATGCCGGCAACGTGACCGGCACCGGGCCTGCGATCACTCCGAGTCGTGAACCACTTGTGGTCTGCTGGGTCTGAACACGTTTGCCGTTCCAGGTCACCGATGAAGCGCGGTCGGAGAAGACCTCGACGGTGCCGGCCTGAGCACTGTCGCCGGTCAGGGCGAGCGAGCCGGACGGTCCGGACTCAGCGGTCCGAAGCAGGCTGCCGCCGTACACCAGCAGCGGTCCCGAAGTGGTGTTCTGCGTCCAGAACTGCGACGCGGTCTGATCGGTGCCCAGCAGCAGCAACAGCGGCCGGTCGCCGGAGTTGCCGCCGCCGTCGATCTGCACCCGCGCCAGGCCGGAGTGGGTGTAGTTCAGACGCAGGTCGCCACGTGCGGCATCCCAGGTGCTGGCTACCGAACCGGACAGCACCTGCACGCTCGGCTGCGTCGCATAGTGCAGCACTGTCTCGCCGTCCTCGCCCTGCCGGCCGTACAGAACCGCGACGTCACGGTTGCCGATTTGGGCGTGAGTCAGGATCTCCGACGTCGAGTACTGCAGGTGCGAGCCGCCGAGCTGATAGTTCGCGACGATGATCTTGGAGTCGCGGCCGGCGAAGGTGATCGCAGTTCCCGGTTGCTGAGGCACCGTTGGATAGGTCTGCGCGCCGGGGCTCGGCACGTCGATCGCGTCGACGCCGACGAAGGTTCCGGACGACGCGGGGTTCTTCTGCCCGGTGACTACCAACTTCAGAGTGTGCGCACCATTGGCCAAACCGCTGACCGAGTACTGAATCTGCTGGTTGAGGGTGCTCGCGCCGTAGCTGTCGACGGTGCTCACCTTCGCACCGTCGAGGTACACGTCGGCCAGGCCGTGGTTACCCGACTTCGACGAGATCCACCGGATTCCGGTGCCGGTGAACGGCACGGTCACGCTGTCGCCGGCGGTGTTGGAGAAGGACTCGGTCTGCTGGTACTCCCCGCTGGTGTAGCCGACCTCGGGCCCGACGTGCGTCCAGCTGCCGGTGTACTGAAGATGGCTGGTGTCCGCATCGTCGTAGCTGTAGCCCGCCTTGGCACCCAGGTCGAGCGAGATATGCGTGCTGTCGGTTGACGTCGACGTCGAATTGGCATGCCGCAGAACGTGAAACTGGGTCCCGTCATCGGGATTGATCAGCGCGTTGTCCACGATCGCCGATGACATCGGCGGTGTGACCGCCAGCCGCTCGGTCTTGGTCAGCGACTTCACCGCCTGGGTGAAGTAGCCGATCAGCTTGTCCTGGTCATATTTGGCGCCTAGTTGGCGGCCTTCGGAAATAGGTGCGCCGTAGTCGTAGGAGGAATAGACCTGTGACGGGTCGGCTTGCCAACCCCAGGATGTCCCGCCGTAAGTCATGTAGAAGCTCTGCATCGTCGCGCCGACCGCGATGTTCTGCTTGTAGAAGACGTTCTCGAAATCTGCGCCGGTGAGCTGTCGGCAGTTGTCGTAGCCAGGGCCGCCCCAAGGGTCGAACGATCCGCCCTGGAACTCCGGCGTGTACAGCGGCTTGCCCGCCGGGTGGTCGTAGGAGATGTCCGGGACGCCGTTCCACTTGGTGGGGTTGGAGCAGTTGAAGCCCTGCGGATAGGAGTCAGGTCCGTCGATGGCCAGCGCGCCTGCGCCGTTGTTGAAGGTCCCGTTGTTGTTGCCGGTCAGCGGGACGGTGATTCCATCGGCGGTCGCCTTGCTCTCCAGATGCGTCATGTATTGGCGGGCAGCAGCCGAAGAGTCGTAGAACTCGTTCTCGACCTGGTAGGCGATCACCGATCCGGTGCCGTTGGTCAGCTGATGCCGGGCCAGGATCGGGTTGATGTGGTTGAGCCATTCGTCAGCGGCAGCGAGGTAGTTCGGGTCCGCGCTGCGGGCTCGCCCCGCTGTCGTGGTCAGCCAGCCGGGAAAGCCGCCGCTGTCCACCTCTGCATTGATGTAGGGCCCGGGCCGGGCGATCACGTAGATGCCGACCTGGTTGGCAATGTCGAGCAACTTGTCGACGTCCCGCACTCCCGTGAAGTCGTAGACGCCCTTCTTCGGCGAGTGGTAGGCCCAGTCGAAATAGATGGACGTGGCGTTGAAGCCGGCGGCTTTCATCTTCTGCAGCACGTCGCGCCACAGGTCGGGGCTGGGCAGCCGGTAGTAATGGAACTCCCCCGACCAGATGTAGGTCCGCTTGCCGTCGATCATCAGCGAGTAGTGGTCGTAGCTGATGGTGTGCTTGGCCGTCGCGGGCAACGCCGCAGCTGTCGCGGCAGCCGGCCGTGCTGCGGTCGACCTCGCTGATCCGGCGTTGGCCGCGGTTGCCGTGGAGGTCACGGCGCTGACCGCACCGACTGCAAGCGTGACCGCGGCGGCGACGCTAAGCAGCGTCCGGATCCTCCGGCGCAGCGCACGCGTGGTAGCCGAAGACTTGGTTCGAAACAGCGTTCGGGACAGTGTTCGGGGCATCGGATTCCTCCGCAGACGGCAATGCAAAGCCGAAATCCAGCTGCCCCGTGCCGGCAGTGCGTTGCGTGGGTTCGTCGCTTCTTGTTCGACCTCGGTCGAACCATCTCGACCAGAGTGAAAAATAACGCACCATCGCGCAATTCAGCACACTAACCGGCGACAAACCTGTGTGTCAATGATGGATTTTGTGCGGGTAAGGGCCGTCCTAGCCGGTGTGGAAAACCTCTTCGAGCGGGGACCACCACTCGTTCTCGGCCGCGGTATCCACGGGCTGCT
>DASXHV010000063.1:0-17266 GCA_036488285.1 Jatrophihabitans sp.
GCCCTCGACCTCTTCCATCCGAACTCGACCGGTTGCCTCGCTGATCGGCGCGACGCCCTAGGGCACCCGTGCCTCGAACAGCTCGGCAACACGCGGCAGACCGTGCGTGATGTCGTCACCGGCGATACCACCGGTGTGGAAAGTACGCATGGTCAGCTGGGTACCGGGCTCACCGATCGACTGGGCCGCGATGATGCCGACGGCCTCACCGACGTCCACCAGCTTGCCGGTGGCCAGTGAACGGCCGTAGCAGGTCGCGCAGGTACCGAGCTGCGACTCGCAGGTCAGCACCGAACGCACCCGAACCTCGGACACGCCACGTGCCACCAACTCGTCGATCAGCACGTCGCCGAGATCGGAACCGCCACGGGCGACGATCTCGCCATCGGCCTCGACATCCTCGGCCAGTACCCGGGCGTACACGCTGGTTTCGGCGTGACCGTCCTTGACGAGCTGACCGTTCGACGCGGTGTTCGCGATTACCAACTTCACGCCACGCTCGGTGCCGCAGTTGTCCTCGCGGATGATGACGTCCTGCGAAACGTCCACCAGGCGACGGGTCAGATAACCCGAGTCGGCGGTGCGCAGCGCGGTGTCGGCAAGACCCTTTCGGGCACCGTGCGTGGAGATGAAGTACTCCAGCACCGACAGACCCTCACGGAAGTTGGCCTTGATCGGACGCGGGATGATCTCACCCTTGGGGTTGGCCACCAGACCACGCATCGCGGCGATCTGACGCATCTGCATCATGTTTCCGCGAGCACCGGAGTTCACCATGATGTACACCGGGTTGGTCTTCGGGAAGTTGGCTTCCATCTCCTTGGAGACCTCGGCCGTTGCCTTCGTCCAAACCTCGACGAGCTCCTGACGACGCTCGTCGACGGTGATCACACCACGCCGGTACTGCTTCTCGATCTTCTCGGCGTCCTTCTCGTATCGCTCCAGGATCTCGGCCTTCTTCGGCGGCGTGACGACGTCGTCGATGGCGATCGTGATGCCGGACCGGGTCGCCCAGTGGAAACCAGCCGACTTCAGTGCGTCCAGCGTCTGGGCGACGGCAACCTTCGGGTACCGCTCGGCCAGGTCGTTGACGATCTGACCCAGTTCCTTCTTGGTCACCTCGTAGTTGACGAAGCGGTAATCCGCCGGCAGTGCGTCGTTGAACAACGTCCGGCCGAGGGTGGTTTCCACCAGCAGCTGCTGGCCGGGTTCCCAGTCTTCGGGCGCGGTCCACTTGTCCTCGCCGACACCGTTGTCGACGCTGGTGACACCGTGCAACCGGATTCTGACCGGCGCCTGCAGACCCAGGCTCTTGGCGTCGCGCGCCATGATGCCTTCGGCCTGGGAGGAAAACGCCTGGCCCTTACCGATCTGCTCGGGCCGCAGGGTCGTCAGGTGGTACAGGCCCAGGATCATGTCCTGGGTCGGCATGGTCACCGGACGTCCGTCAGCCGGCTTGAGGATGTTGTTCGTCGACAGCATCAAGATCCGCGCCTCGGCCTGAGCCTCGGCAGACAGCGGCAGGTGCACCGCCATCTGGTCACCGTCGAAGTCTGCGTTGAACGCGGTGCAGACCAGCGGGTGGATCTGGATGGCCTTGCCCTCGACCAGTTGCGGTTCGAAGGCCTGGATGCCCAGCCGGTGCAGCGTCGGCGCCCGGTTCAGCAACACCGGGTGCTCGCGGATGACCTCTTCGAGGACGTCCCACACAACCGGACGGGCACGCTCGACCATCCGCTTGGCGGACTTGATGTTCTGCGCATGGCTCAGGTCGACCAGCCGCTTCATCACGAACGGCTTGAACAGCTCCAGCGCCATGCCCTTGGGCAGGCCGCACTGGTGCAGCTTGAGCTGCGGGCCGACAATGATGACCGAACGACCGGAGTAGTCGACGCGCTTGCCGAGCAGGTTCTGACGGAACCGGCCCTGCTTGCCCTTGAGCAGATCCGACAGCGACTTCAGCGGACGGTTACCCGGCCCGGTGACCGGACGACCGCGGCGGCCGTTGTCGAAGAGCGCATCCACGGACTCCTGCAACATCCGCTTCTCGTTGTTGACGATGATCTCGGGAGCACCGAGGTCGATCAGTCGCTTGAGGCGGTTGTTGCGGTTGATCACGCGGCGGTACAGGTCGTTGAGGTCCGATGTCGCGAAGCGGCCACCGTCCAGCTGCACCATCGGCCGCAGGTCCGGCGGGATGACCGGGACGCAGTCGAGCACCATGCCCTGCGGGGAGTTGGTGGTGTTGAGGAACGAAGCGACGACCTTCAGTCGCTTGAGCGCACGGATCTTCTTCTGACCCTTGCCGCTGCGGATCGTCTCGCGCAGCAGCTCGGCCTCGGCCTCGAGGTCGAAGCCTGCGATCAGAGTCTGCAATGACTCCGCACCCATGCCGCCCTCGAAGTACTCGCCGAAGCGGTCGCGCAGCTCGCGGTAGAGCATCTCGTCGGAGATGAGCTGCTTGACGTCGAGCTTGCGGAAGGTGTCCATCACCTCGTCGAGGCGATCGATCTCACGCTGGGCGCGGTCGCGCAGCTGGCGCATCTCGCGCTCGCCACCCTCACGCACCTTGCGCCGGACGTCGCTCTTGGCACCCTCGGCCTCGAGCTCGGCCAGATCGGTCTCGAGCTTCTTGGCGCGGGCGTCGATGTCGGAGTCGCGGCGCTTCTCCAGCGTGGACTTCTCGGCGCTGACCTCGGCCTCGAGGGTCGGCATGTCACGGTGCCGTGTCTCGGTGTCGACCTTGGTGATCAGGTACGCAGCGAAGTAGATGATCTTCTCGAGATCCTTCGGCGCCAGGTCCAGCAGGTAACCCAGCCGGGACGGCACACCCTTGAAGTACCAGATGTGCGTGACCGGGGCAGCCAGCTCGATGTGACCCATCCGCTCACGACGCACCTTGGCGCGGGTGACCTCGACGCCACAACGCTCGCAGATGATGCCCTTGAAACGGACACGCTTGTACTTACCGCAGTAGCACTCCCAGTCCCGGGTGGGACCGAAGATCTTCTCGCAGAAGAGACCGTCCTTCTCAGGCTTGAGAGTCCGGTAGTTGATGGTTTCAGGCTTCTTGACCTCGCCGTGGGACCACTGACGGATGTCGTCAGCAGTGGCCAGGCCGATACGGAGCTCGTCGAAGACGTTGACGTCGAGCAAGGTTCCTACCTTCTTTTGCTCTGGGTAACCCAGTAGATCTGTCTAACTCGGATGCCGTTCCGGTTTGGGCATTCAGGCCGCGCTAGGCGGGTCGGATGCCCAAACCGGTGACGGGCTAAACCTCTTCGACCGAACTCGGCTCGCGCCGGGACAGGTCGATACCCAGTTCCTCAGCCGCACGGAAGACGTCGTCGTCCGTGTCGCGCATCTCGATGGCGACACCGTCGCTGGAGAGCACCTCCACATTCAGGCACAGCGACTGAAGTTCCTTCAGCAGCACCTTGAACGATTCCGGGATACCGGGCTCGGGGATGTTCTCGCCCTTGACGATGGCCTCGTAGACCTTCACGCGGCCAAGGATGTCGTCGGACTTGATGGTGAGCAGTTCCTGCAGCGCGTAAGCCGCACCGTAGGCCTGCATCGCCCAGCACTCCATCTCACCGAAGCGCTGACCACCGAACTGCGCCTTACCACCCAGCGGCTGCTGCGTGATCATCGAGTACGGACCGGTCGAACGCGCGTGAATCTTGTCGTCGACCAGGTGCAGCAACTTCAGGATGTAGACGTAGCCCACCGACACCGGCTCAGGGAACGTCTCGCCGGAGCGACCGTCGATCAGCTGCGCCTTGCCGGTCTGCCCGATCAGTTGGTCACCGTCGCGGGTGACCAGCGTCGAGTTGAGCAGGCCGGTGATCTCTTCCTCGCGAGCACCATCGAATACCGGCGTCGCGACCTTGGTGCCAGGCTGGCCGGTACGGGCCTGCTCCGGCAGTCGACGTGCCCAGTCCGGCTTGCCCTCGACGTCCCAGCCAGTCTTGGCTACCCACCCGAGGTGGGTCTCCAGGACCTGGCCGATGTTCATCCGGCCGGGCACGCCCAGCGGGTTGAGGATGATGTCGACAGGCGTTCCGTCCTTGAGGAAGGGCATGTCCTCGGGCGGCAGGATCTTCGCGATGACACCCTTGTTGCCGTGCCGGCCGGCGAGCTTGTCGCCGTCGGAGATCTTGCGCTTCTGAGCGATGTAGACCCGGACCAGCTCGTTGACGCCCGGCGGCAGCTCGTCGCCGTCCTCGCGGGAGAACACCCGCACGCCGATGACCTTGCCGTCGCCACCGTGGCTGACCTTCATCGAGGTGTCACGCACCTCGCGCGCCTTCTCACCGAAGATCGCACGGAGCAGGCGCTCCTCAGGGGTCAACTCGGTCTCACCCTTCGGGGTGACCTTGCCGACCAGGACGTCACCGGTCACCACGTCGGCACCGATGCGGATGATGCCGCGCTCGTCCAGATCGGCCAGCACCTCGTCGGAGACGTTCGGGATGTCCCGGGTGATCTCCTCCGCACCGAGCTTGGTGTCACGGGCGTCGACTTCGTGCTCGTCGATGTGGATCGAGGTCAGCACGTCGTCCTGGACGATGCGCTGGTTGAGGATGATGGCGTCCTCGTAGTTGTGACCCTCCCATGGCATGAAGGCGACCAGCAGGTTCTTGCCGAGCGCCATCTCGCCGGTGTCGGTGGACGGGCCGTCGGCCAGCACCTGGCCGACCTCGACCCGGTCACCCTCGTTCACGATCGGCTTCTGGTTGAAGCTGGTGCCCTGGTTGGAGCGAGCGAACTTCGAGAGCCGGTAGGTGTTGCGGGTGCCGTCGTCGGCCATCACGGTGATGTAGTCGGCGGACAACTCCTCGACCACACCGGCCTTGTCGGCGACGACTACGTCGGCGGCGTCGACCGCGGCACGCAACTCCATGCCGGTACCGACCAGCGGGGCCTCTGAGCGCAGCAGCGGAACTGCCTGGCGCTGCATGTTCGCACCCATCAGCGCACGGTTGGCGTCGTCGTGCTCCAGGAACGGGATCATCGCGGTCGCGACCGACACCATCTGGCGCGGCGAGACATCCATGTAGTCGACGTCCGGCGGCTCCAGCAGCTCGACCTCGCCACCCTTCTTACGACAGAGGATCTTCGCGTCCGCGAAGTTGCCCCGCGCATCGAGGGTGGTGTTGGCCTGGGCGATGGTGTGCCGGTCTTCCTCGTCGGCGGTCAGGTAATCGATCAGATCGGTGACCTTGCCGTCGGTGACCTTGCGGTACGGGGTCTCGACGAAACCGAACGCGTTGACCCGTCCGTAGGAGGCGAGCGAACCGATAAGACCGATGTTCGGACCTTCCGGCGTCTCGATCGGGCACATCCGGCCGTAGTGCGACGGGTGGACGTCACGGACCTCCATGCCGGCCCGGTCACGGGACAAACCACCCGGGCCGAGTGCGGACAGCCGGCGCTTGTGGGTCAGACCGGCCAGCGGGTTGGTCTGGTCCATGAACTGGCTCAGCTGCGAGGTACCGAAGAATTCCTTGATGGAGGCCACCACGGGGCGGATGTTGATCAAGGTCTGCGGCGTGATCGCCTCGACGTCCTGGGTCGTCATCCGCTCCCGGACCACGCGCTCCATCCGCGACAAGCCGACCCGGATCTGGTTCTGGATCAGCTCGCCGACGGTACGCAGGCGCCGGTTACCGAAGTGGTCGATGTCGTCGATCTCGTAGCCGTCCTGGCCGTCGTGCAGCCGGACCAGGTACTCGATGGTCTTGACGATGTCTTCCTCGGTCAGATTGCCGTGGTTGATGTCAGTCGAGACTTCGAGCTTCTTGTTGGCCTTGTAGCGACCAACCTTGGCCAAGTCGTAGCGCTTGTGGTTGAAGAACAAGTTCTCCAGCAGCGCCTGAGCCGACTCGCGGGTCGGGGGCTCTCCGGGCCGGAGCTTGCGGTAGATGTCGAGCAGCGCCTCGTCCTGGCCCGGGATGTGGTCCTTTTCCAGGGTTGCCAGCAGCGTCTCCGACCACGAGAAGTGCTCGCGGATCCGGTCGGCGCTCCAGCCGAGGGCTTTGAGCAGCACGGTGACGGGCTGGCGGCGCTTGCGGTCGATGCGGACGCCGACGGTGGAGCGCTTGTCGACGTCGAATTCCAACCACGCACCACGACTCGGGATGACCTTGACCGAGAACACGTCCACGTCGGAGGTCTTGTCCAGCGTCCGGTCGAAGTAGATGCCGGGGGAACGGACCAACTGCGAGACAACGACGCGCTCGGTGCCGTTGATGACAAAGGTGCCCTTGCGAGTCATCATCGGGAAGTCACCCATGAACACGGTCTGGCTCTTGATCTCACCAGTCGTGTTGTTGGTGAACTCGGCCGTGACGAACAGCGGGGCGGCGTACGTCATGTCCTTGTCCTTGCACTCCTCGATCGAGGCCTTGACCTCTTCGAAGCGCGGCGAGGAGAAAGACAACGACATGGAGCCGGAGAAGTCCTCGATCGGCGAAATTTCGCCGAGAATCTCCTCCAGACCGGACAGCTCTGAGCCAGACGAGTTACCGTCCCGCCCTAGCCGCGCCTTCCATGCGTCGTTTCCGACGAGCCAGTCAAAGGACTCCGTTTGCAAAGCCAATAGATTCGGAACCTCGAGCGGCTCCTGGATCTTGGCGAAGGACGTGCGAGCGGGAGCCCCTGGGATTCCCTGAATGCTCGTACCTTGCGTTGCGGACTTACCGGGGCGAGAGACTGCCAAGATGCGTCCTTCCGAGGACTAATCCGATCGCTGCACCGCTCACTGCCGGCTGGCGCGGCGCAGCTTCTTCTGTCGTCGCGTTGACCTCTCGCAGCACGGTCCGACAGCCGGAACGAAGCCAGCCGGAACCAGGCCCTGGCCGGGCCTACAAGTGAAAGAGGGCAGCGCAAAGTGTCAGTCTAGCCGCTCTGGGCACGCCTGTCGAGGCCACCCCTTTTCAGGTGGCTCCGCTACCCGGCCGGCGGGAAAACCCGCCAAGCTCGGCGCCAGCCTCGAAGGCCGGCCTTGCTGCTCGTTCTGCCTCAACAGCGCTCATGCGCAGCCCTCGGTGAGATCAGAATCGTGCACGGACAGGGTGCCTCTCCCTGGGCTCCACGTCAAGCATTTCGGCCGTCATGGCGATCCGCGGCGATCGTGCAGTGGGCCCGCAATTCGGTCAGATCTGGGAAAGATTGGAGATCTTCCAGGTGCTGCCGACCAGGTCCATGGTGACCCGAAGCCTTGCCACGTCGGTGCGTGGCTGGGTCAGGCCGGTGTTGCTGACCTTCTGCTGGCCGAACACCACCACGACTGCCTGCTTGCCGTTAGGGCTCACCGACTCGATCCCCGCCGAGTCGATCTGGCCTTCCACGATTGCCTTCACCTTGGGCGCCTGCGGCTTGATCACCGAGTTCATCGAGGTGGCGTAGTCGGTGGCGAACTTTCCCGTCAGATGTGGCAGCGCGGCATTCTTGTCGGCGTCGACGTGCTGGTAGTTGTAGGACAGCAACAGTGCGGCGCCGCTCTTGGCGGCGGCGAGGACCTTCTCGCGGGAAGCCTGGGACTGCGACTTGTGGTTGGCGGTAACGATCCAGGTGAGGGCACCGGCCAGCGCCAGCGCGAGGACCAGCAGCGCGGCGACCAGCCACATCGGTGCGCGCCTCGGCCCGGCGGCACCCCCTTCCGCGGGCTGGCTCGGAGCGGGACTGTCGGGCCGGCCGACATCTGCTTCGACAGCAGTGGCCACATTTGCGTCGGTATCTGCGTCGGACGCAACGGCATCCGCAGTCTTGGTCAGCGCGGCGCCGCTACCGGCCTTGGCGGCACTGGGTACCGGCTTGGGCGAGGGCCGCGTCGCGGCCCCCGATGCGCTGACGCGCCTGGCGCGGGCCGTCGGCGACGGGGCAGGCCGGTTCGGCTGCCGGGAGGACCCCGGCGACAAGTCACGGGTCGGCCCGGCGGCCGACGTGTCTTCAGGCTTGTCCGTCATGACAGCGACACCGACTGCAGGTCGTCCATGAGCCACTTACCGCTCACCAGCTTCATGGTCACCTGAAAACGGTTCTGAGCGAACGTCGTCGGGTTGCCTTTGGTGTCGATCCGTATCGAGTCCGAGGACACCAGCACCACAGCGCTCTTGCTGTCTGCGCTCTGCAGCCCGGCGTCGGACACCGTCGCCCCGAGATCCTGCTTGCTCTTGGTCAGCTGCGTCTTCAGCTCAGTCTTGCGAGCTTGCCACTGAATGGCCTTGTCCGAGGTCATGCCGGCGACCGCGGCGGCGAAGTCGGCGTCGAAGGTCTTGAGGCGGTACGTCTGGATGTTCATCGTCTCCTGCTTGGCGGCGTCCACCGCGGACTGTTGAGCCTTGGTCAGGCCGCCTATCCCGTTGTCGTGGCCGAGGCGGACAACTCCCACCGTCACCGTGACCACCAGCAGCGCCAGCACCAGGGCGCCGAGAACCAGCACCACCCAGATCGATGCTCCGCCTCGACGGCGCTTTGCGGACGATGCGGCGGCAGCCGCAGATTGACTCAATGCCCTCTCCTTCATCGTCTGACCGACTCCGCGCTCAGCCGAGGCCGCTGGTCAGCAGCGGCAACCAGGAGTTGTCCGCAAGGACCCGCGACCCGCCGGAGGAACCGCCGATTGTCACCGAGGTGCCGGCGGACGGAACCGATCGCGGGTAGACGGTACCTGCGCCGCCTGTGGTGATCGGATCGCCGCCCGGCACATTCTGGGCGCCGCGGACATCGGAGGTCGAACCGCGCGGGTTCGTGCACTGGGCGTTGGTATTCACCTCAGCCGGACCGGTGTCGCTGGCCTGCCGAGTCTTGGTACCGCCGTAGCCGGCGGTGCACGCATTGGGGTCGTTGGCGTTCAGAACGAAGCCGAAGTGGGCGGTGCCGTCACCGGGTGCCACCGTGAATCCGCCCGCGACGGCGGCCGGGTACAGCAGCAAAATGGTGTCGATGCCCTGCAGGTGATCGCGGAAGATCGGGTCCAGCGACACCAGGTTGGCAAACAGCAGGTCGAGATCGCTGCGGTTGCTGTCGATGAAGCCCCGCACCGCCGCGAGCTGGTCCGGGCCGTTGTACAGCAAGGAGCGCAGGTCTGGGTCGCTGCTCTTGAGCTGGGCGGTGAGCAGGTTCAGGCTGTGCGCCCACGACTTGATCGCCGAACCGGAATCGAGCTGCGTCTTCAATACGGTCTGGGAGTTGTCGATGAGCTTGAGCGTCTCGGGCAACGCCTGCTGGGCGCTGGCGAGCAACTGGTTGCCCGAGTCGAGCAGTTGCTGCAGATCCGGGCCCCGGCCGTTGAACGCGGTGCCCAGCTCGTCGATCAGGGTGTTGAGATTTCCGCTGTCGATGTGGGAGACCAGATCATCCAGATTCTTCAGCAGAACCTGGGTGGCGATCGGGACCTGTCCCGGCTTGGGCAGCACCGCACCCTTGGTCAGATAGGGCCCGGCCGAGCCGGCCTCGAGGTTGACGTACTGCTCACCAACCGCTGACCGGTCCGAGACGTAGGCCTGCGATGACATCGGGACCTTGGACTTCGAGCAGTTGCTCAGCCGCAGGTCTACCCGGACCCCACGCACCGGGTTGCCGTCTGGGCCGGTGTAGTCGACCAGATGCAGCTCCCCCACCTTGCCGACGGTCACGCCCCGGTAGGTCACCTCGGCATTGGTGAAGATTCCGCCGGAGTCCGGGAAGTCGGCGCTCACGGTGCAACCGCCGGGCCCGAACAAGGTTGCACCCAGTCCGACGTAGTTGTAGCCGACGTAGGAGACGCCCAGCAGCGACAAGATCACGAACAGGATCAGCTGGATCTTGGTGGATCTGCGAATCACGTCAGCTCACCCCCGGGATCTGTACGCCGGTGCCAGACTGCGTCTGCAGTTGCTGCTGCGTCTGGGACTGCTTCTGAGGTGCGGAGCTCGCACCGGCCGGGGCCTTACCCAGCAGGTTGTTGAGCAGGTCGGACAGATTCAGGTCGGCAGTGATCTGCAGGTTGGTGTAGTCGCCGCGCACGGCGTCGACCGAGGTCTTCGGGAATGGGTAAGTGGTGAGTAGCTCCAGCGACTTCGGCAGATCCGATCCCGCCTGAGTCAATTGGGTGAGAACTGGGTCGAGGCTCTTGAGCGAGGACACCAGGGTGTCTGTGGTGCCGTTGATGACCTTGATTGCCACGGTGCTCAGATTGTCCAGGCTGCTCAGCAGCGTGACGAACTGATCCTTCTCATCGGCGAGGATCTTCACCGCCTGCGGCATGGTGTCCAGCGCCGTGGCCAGCGTCTGCTTCTGGACATTGAGGGTCTTGGACAGCGTGTTGAGGCTGTCCAATGCACCGAGAACTCGGCTGCGCTGGGCGTTGACCGAGGTGGTCAGGGTGGTCAGCTGGCTCAGCAGGCTTCGGATGTCACTGGAGTGGCCCTGGGCGGCCTGGTCGAGTTCGTGGGTAATGGTCTTGATCTGATCAAGTCCGCCGCCGTTGAGCAGTAACGACAAGGCCCCGAGCACCTGCTCGACCTCGGGGTTGGAGCCGGTGCGCGCCAGGCCGATGTGCGGATACTGATAGCCCGGGTGCGGCGCGTCGGCCAGATGCGTGGGGTCGCTGACCTCGGAGGCCGGCGGGTAGTTCAACGACACGAACTTCTCACCGAGCAACGAGGTCTGGCGGATCTGCGCGTAGGCATTGGCCGGCAGGGTGACGTCGGCACGGACTGCGATCACGGCCTGGGCGTGCCAGTCGATCAGCTTGACCGACTCGACCTTGCCCACCGTGACGTCATCGACCTTCACCGAGGACTGCGGGACGAGATCGAGCACATCGGCGAAGTCGACGAGCACGTGGTAGGGGTGATTGCCGAGATTGGCGCCGCCGGGCAGCGAGGCGGAGTACAGGCCGTGGAAGCCGCAACCGGTCAGCGAGGTGGCAGCCAGCAGAGCAGCCCCGAGGGCAACGGCGGCCCGACGCGGGACGCAGCCGTGACGCCGAACGGCGAGGCGCGAGAGAACAGACAGTCGCATGCCGATCACCCGCCCAGCCCTGGGATCTGGGGCAGATTGGGTGCACCGGGCAGCGTGGGCGGCGCGCCCCCGGCCGGTCCGAACAGCGGAACGTTGGCCAGGCCGCCCTTCAAGGTCTTGCCGATCCCGTCACAAACGGCGCCGATGGTCGTGACGACGCCTCCGATGCCCGGGATCTTGATGCCACCGGTGGGGCCACTCAAACCTTGACCGGTCTTGTCCAGGACGGCGCAGATCACCGACGGATCCAGCACGTTGCCGATGTTGGCGCGGGTGTCGAGCGTCCCTGACACCGGGTTGTAGGTGTGCACAAGGTTCGACAGCGCGAACGGGGCCACCGCGAGGATCTCGTTGAGAGCCCCCTTCTGATTGTTCAGCGTCTTGGTGACGTTCTCCAGACCGACGATCGAGGTGTGCATGGTCGAGCCGTTGGTCTTCACGAAGGAGGAGATGTCGCCGAGCGCTGTCGAGAGGTTCTTCAACGCCAAGCCGAGCGAGCCGCGCTCGTCGGCCAGCGAGGCTGTCACCTGCGCCAGTTGGGTGTTGAAGTTGCGGACCTGGGTGTCGTTTGCCACCAGGGCGTCGGTGAACACCTGCAGATTCTTGACGGTGCCGAACAGATCTTCACGTCCGTTGGCCAGCGTCTGGATTGCCTTGGACAGGTTGGTCATCGTGTTACCCAGCGCCGCGCCATTGCCCTGCAGGTTCGCGGCACCGACATTGACCAGGTCCGACAGCGGGCCGTTCTTGCTCAACGATTGGGAGTTCGCGCCCTGTGGGCCGAGCGCGACGTTCAGTTGGTTCAGCGCGCCGTAGATGTCGTCCAGCTCGACGGGAGATGCGGTCTGCACCATCGGGATCTGGGCTCCACCGGCCAGCACGCCGCATTTGCCCCCGCACGAGGCGAAGTCCTGGAGTTGCACGTAGCGGTCAGAGACCAGCGACGGCGGGATGATCGCCGCCCGGACGACCTTGGCGTCGTCGGCATAAGCCGGCAACTTCACCTTCTTGTCGTACTTCATGGTGACCTCGACACCATCGCCGTCGGTCTTCACCTTGGTGATCTCGCCGATCTTCACGCCGTGCAATCGCACCGTGGAGCCTGCGTACAGGCCGACGGCTCGCTCGAACTTGGCCGATACGGTCTTGGTCGGTGCGGGCAGGAAGATGAACACGAGCAGCCCGACCACCACCGCCAGGGCAAGGCCGATGAGCAGCATTCGGGATGCAGCGCGCGGGAGTGCGGTGGCCATCAGCCGGTTCCCGTCGCCAGGCCGAAGAGTCCACCGGCGGTCAGGTTCTGGATGTAGGTGTCGAACCAGCGACCGTTACCGAGGGTGTTCTGAAAGACCCGGTAGAACGGCGCCAGCAGTGCAAGGCCCCGGTCCAGGCTGTCGGCGTTGTCGTTGAGCAGCTTCAACACTCCGTTGAGCTGATCCAGCGCGGGCTTGAGGGTCTGTTGGTTGTCGTGCACCAGGCCCGAGATCTGCAGCGCCAGTGCCGTGGTGTTGGTGAACAGCGTGCGGATTGCGTCCCGGCGGGCGTTCAGCTCGGCCAGCAGCAGGTTGCCGTCGGTGAGCAGCTGGGAGATCTGGGCATCCCGGTCGGCCAGCACCCCGGTGACCGAATTGGCCCGGGCCAGCAAGGTCCGCAACGCCTGATCACGGGAGGCCACCGTGGTCGACAGCCGTGACAGCCCCGTCAGGGTCGACTTCACCGTCGCAGGAGTGTCCTTGAAAGTCTGGGCGATGGTGCTGAAAGCCTCGCCCAGCTGCTTGGTGTTGATGGCATCCACGGTCTTGGTCAGATCGGAGAACGCGGGGTAGATGTCATACGGGGTGTGGGTGCGCGCCAGCGGGATCGTGGTGCCGGCCTTTTGCTTGTTTGCACCGAGCGAATCGAGCTCCAGGTATTTCCGGCCGAGAACGGTTTTGATCTTGATCGTCGCCTGGGTTTCGTCGCCGATGAAGGCGTTCTTGACCCGGAAGCTGACCTTCACCGCGTTGTCGTCGGCGCCGGTGAGGCCTACCGACGTGACTGTCCCGACCTTGACTCCGGCGATCCGCACCTCGTCGTCGGGACGTAGGCCCGACGCTTCGGAGAAGACTGCCGAGAACTGGGTGCCGCCACCGATGATCGGCAGCTTGGCAGCGTTGAATGCGGCCCACAGTAGGGTCGCGATGACGACCAGGCCGATTGCGCCGATCATCGTCGGGTTCCTGGATGCGAAGGACCGGCCACGCGGAGCCTTCTTCAGCTTCTGCTTGGGCTTGGCTACCCCGCGTGCGTCGTCGACTGTCGAGGTCATGAGTTCTGACACCTCGTCGGGGTGGGGGTAGGCGGCTTCGGAGTCACTTTCCCGATCCCGGGCAACGTGACCGAACCATCCATCGAGCAGAGATAGAAGTTGAACCAGGATCCGTAGGTTGCGGTCCGGGTGAGGCTGGCCAGCTTGTTGGGCAAGCGCTGCATGATGCCGGCGATCAGCGTCGCGCTCTCGTTGAGGTTCTTGGCGAGGCCGGTCAGATCCACCACGTCCTGCTTGAGGCCCGGACGAATGTTGGTCAGGAAGCCGGTGGTCGCTGACGCAAGGTTGTTGATACCGGTGATGGAGTCGCCGATGGTCTTCCGGTCACCCGACAAGCCCGTGACCCAGCGCTGAAGCTGGTTGATCAAGTCCTTCAACTGATTGTCGCGCTGACCGACGGTGTCCAGCACCGAGGACAGGTTGTCGATCAGCTCACCGATCACCTGGTCCTTGTCGGCGATGGCCGAGGTGAGCGACGCGGTCTGGGCGAGCAAGTTGTCGACGGTGCCACTTTCGCCTTGCAACGTCTGGATGATCTCCATCGACAGATTGTTGATCTCGTCCGGGTTCAAGCCGGCGAACAGCGGCTTGAAGCCGGCGAACAGGGTCGAGAGGTCCAAGGCATCGGTGGTCTGGCTCAGCGGGATGGTCCCCTTGGCGTTCAGAGTGCTCTGCGGAACGCCGGGGATCTCGCTGCCCTGTTCGATGGCCAGGTAGCGCTGGCCGACCAGGTTGCGGAACCGCAGCTTGGCCAGCGACCAGGACGACAATGACCGGTCCTTGGTGACGCTGAATTCCACTCGGGCCACGAACGGCGCGGTCTTGGGATCTCTGGCATCGGGCTGCCGGACGAGCTTGATGCCTTCGATACTGCCGACCCGGACACCAGCGACGCGAACGTCGTCACCCACCAGCAGGCCGGTGGCGTCGTGGAAGATTCCGTAATAGCTGTTGGTCTTGCCGAAGTTCGAGTTCGTGATGGTGGCGGCCAGAACATAGGTCGCCATCGAGGTGATGAGCAGGAACGCGACCAGTTTGATCAGCGGCGACAGAAGCCCTCTCATTTGACGCTCACCACCGAACCACGCAGCATCGGCGCGGCCAGCACCGTGGCGATCGCGGGAACCTTCGCCGGGTCACCACCGAACGAAGAGGAGATCAAGGTGGACACCAGGTTCGATTCGGCCGGCGAGCCGGGCCCGCTGGCGTTGTAGGCCGAGCGGTTGGCCGTCCCCATTTGATTGAGGTACGGAGCCCCGTCGGTGGCGCCAGGATTGTTCGGGAACTGCGCGCCGGGGAACGGCACCGCGGGGTTCGGCAGACCGAAACAGTGCCCGACCTGGAACGCCGGGTCGTTGGGGTACTTCGGTTCGTTGCCAGGCACGTACTTGCCCTGCGACTTCACCAACTCCATCGTGATGTGCAACGCCGGCTGGCCACCTCCGAACAACTGCTCCTCGCGTGGCTCGCTGTCGGCCAAGCCCTTTGCCAGACAGGGATATTCCGGCGCGTACCGCGCCAGGACCGCCAGCACCTGCGCGTTGGTGGAGGTGATGTCGATCAGGCGGTCACCATCGGCGTTGAGGAAGTTGTCCAGTGTCGTCGATGTCGAGGTGGCCGATGTCAGCAAGTTGTCCAGCGCCTTCGGCAGCGTGCTGATCGTACGAGAGGTGGTGGCCAGGTTGTTCAGACTGCCTAGCAAATCCGGGGCTGCGCTGTTGTACTCCAACGCGACCTTGCCGAGCTTGTCGATGTCGTCGATCAAGGTCGGCACCTTGGGGTTGAACTTCTTCAGGTAGTCGTTCAAGGATGCGAGGTTGTCACCGAGTTGCTTGCCGCGGCCCTGCAGCGCGGTGGCCAGCGCAGTCAGCGTCGTCTTGAGGTCCTCCGGATGCAACGCCAGAAGCACCGGGTACAGATCGTTGAGAACCTGTTCGATCTCGATCGCGTCCTTGCCACCGTGCAGGACGTCGCCACCCCTGACCGGCTCGGCATCCCGTCCGGACAGACCGGTCGGCACCTGAAGTGCGACGAAGCGCTCGCCGAACAATGTCTTGGGCAGCAGCAGGGCCGTCGTGCCGAACGGGATGAGGGCGGTCTTACCAGGCTGCAGCGCCATCGTGACCTTCGCCCGGGTCTGCGGCGGCTGGCCGCCGGTAGCCGGAATTTGATACGTCGAGATCTTGCGAACCTGTCCGACGATGATGCCGCGCAGCTTCACGTCGGACTGCGGTAGCAACTGCGCGCCGGTGTGGTCGGTGTCCAGCGTGACCAGCGTGACCTTGGTGAACTTCTGCTGATAGGCCGCCACCGACAGGCTCAACAGACCGGCGAGCACGACAAGGAAAACCAAGCCTGCAAGGCGCTTACGTAGCTTCGGTGCCACTGATCGGCCGGCCATCGCGCTATCCCGCTATCCGAACGCTGGTCGTCGAACCCCAGATGGCCAACGACAGGAAGAAGTCCACCACGTTGATAGCAACGATCGCGGTCCGTACGGCCCGCCCAACCGCGACGCCCACCCCCGCTGGTCCGCCCTTGGCCGTGTAGCCGTAGTAGCAATGCACCATCACGATGACGATCGAGAACACCAGCACCTTGCCGAATGACCACAACACGTCTTGTGGTGGCAGGAACGTCTTGAAGTAGTGGTCGTAGGTACCAGCCGACAGGCCGTAGTACGCGGTGGCGATGGTGCGGGTCGACAGGTAGGACGACAGCAGTCCGATCACGTAGAGCGGGATGACGGCGACGAAGCCTGCGATCATCCGGGTGGTGACCAGGAACGGCAACGACGGGACGGCCATCACCTCGAGCGCGTCGATCTCCTCCGAGATCCGCATCGCGCCGAGCTGGGCGGTGAACCCGCAGCCAACCGTCGCCGACAACGCCAGGCCGGCGACCAGCGGCGCAATCTCGCGAGTGTTGAAGTACGCCGAGATGAACGCGGTGAACGACTCGGTGCCCAGTTGGTTCAGGGCGGCGTAGCCCTGCAGGCCGACCTCAGTACCGGTGAAGAAGGACAGGAACGTGATCACGCCGACGGTCCCGCCGATCACCGCGAGGGCGCCCGAGCCGAAGGTGACCTCGGCCAGCAGCCGCATCGTTTCCTTCTTGTACCGACGCAGGGTCCGCGGCGTCCACGCGATCGCCTTCGCGTAGAACAGCATCTGCTCGCCCATCTCGTCGAGCATTCCAACCGGTCGCTGCACCGTTTTGCTCGCCGAGGCAAGGGCATTGGGGATCACGGCCATCGTCAGGATCCCTTCGGCGGGACGACCTGGAAGTACACGGCCGTCAGGACGAAGTTCACGAAGAACAGCAGCAGGAAGGTGATCACCACGGACTGGTTCACCGCGTCGCCAACGCCTTTGGGGCCGCCGCCGGCATTGAGACCCTTGTGAGAGGCGACCACCGCCGCGATGAGCCCGAAGATCAGAGCCTTGATCTCACCGGCGTACAGGTCAGGCAGCTGAGCGAGTGCGGAGAAGCTGGACAGGTAAGCGCCGGGCGTGCCGCCCTGCAGGATCACGTTGAAGAAGTAGCCGCCGACGACGCCGACCACCGACACCAGGCCGTTGAGGAAGAACGCGACGAGCATCGTCGCGAGCACGCGTGGCACGACGAGGCGCTGCAGCGGGCTGACCCCGAGCACCTCCATCGCGTCGATCTCGTCGCGGATCTTGCGGCTGCCGAGGTCGGCGCAGATCGCCGACCCGCCGGCACCGGCGATGAGCAGGGCGCACACAATCGGGCTGGCTTCCCGCACGATCGCGAGCACGCTGGCTGCGCCGACGAACGACTGCGCGCCGATCTGGGTCGCCAGGCTGCCGAGTTGCAGCGCGATCACCGCACCGAACGGGATCGACACCAGCATCGTGGGCAGGATCGTCACGCTCGCGATGAACCAGGCCTGCTGGATGAACTCCCGTCCCTGGAACGGCC